>NZ_JAMPKA010000030.1:0-73317 GCF_039961855.1 Trichocoleus sp. Lan
TTGTCTTGAGTGCTTGTGACACTGGGCAAGGTAAAGTGACTGGCGATGGCGTGATTGGACTGTCTCGCTCTTTAATTACGGCGGGTGTCCCTAGTGTTATCGTCACTTTGTGGTCGATACCCGATAATCCTTCTGCCTTGTTGATGACTGAGTTTTATCGAAATCTGCAACAAAACTCGGATAAGGCGCAAGCTTTGCGGAGTGCGATGCTGACAACGATGAAACAGTATCCTAACCAACCCAGCGCTTGGGCTGCATATACGTTGATTGGGGAAGCTGAGTAACCCCCGCTCCGCTGTTTACGAGTCTGTATCCCTACTGCAAGAAACCCTTTAAGATGAACAACCCATCCTCAGTACATTGGGATTGCTCCCGGTGCGAATGAGTGGATGATAGCGTGTAAGCGATCGCACAATTCGAGATTAACGAAGACCCGTCTCAATAAAGTGCTAATTGGCACTCAAATGAGGGGATTGTTTCATAGGAAAGAGGAGACATCGTCATTCACTACTTCATCAAACACAAGTTGCGATCGCCCTCGTTAAATTCAAAGCCATCGCATCAGTGGAAATAGAGCCAAGATATCTCTGTTCACCTACCCGATTAAACGACTAGGCAGCAAAGACTTCTCACGTTCCAATTGGAACTTGGGCAGCGATCGCCTTCGATTCTCGGACGCGATCGCAAACGATTGATACACGCTACAGCGGTTCATCTCATTTAATCACTAGCCGATTGTCTAGACACTTAACTAAACATTTAACTAAAACAGCTACTTGACTGAGCAAGTTGTCCCAGTAAAAGACTTCCCTAAATGGGACAATAAAAGAAGCATTAAAAAAGCGCTGGGATAAGGATTTCAGCCGCTAGATTTTATGAACCTTAAATGGGACAGATCAAACTACGAAAATCAGTCATTTACTGCCGAGTGAGTACGGGCGAACAAGATTGCGATCGCCAAGAAAAAGATTTACTCGCTTATGCGGCACGAGCAAATTTTGAAGTAATCGAGATTTTTAGAGAGTCTGCATCAGGTTCAAGAGATAACCGACCTGAGCGACAGAAAGTATTGGCATTAGGGCTAAAAGTAGCAAGACTGTCCAGCCGCCACACGCCGCTTGAAAAGCTTACTCTGTCAGCATCCTAGAAAAATTTCTTGATTTTGTCTCAAACAAGAAGTTTTTCAGGTTTGAATAGAATGGTGCTCACTGTCCTAATTAAACCTATCGAATTTTTGTGGCCTGAAAACCTCATGGTTAGGTTACTAAACGTTATTTTAATTAAAGAAGAGTTTCACTAGGACAGCCTCATCCTTACAAAAAAAGGTGATTGCTACACACAAACACGGTTTTACTTTTGAAATCGATACTGTTTAAAGATTACAACCGTTGTGTGGCGGCTGGTGACAGCTTCGCTACTTTTTCCTCACCTCCTCCACATCCACCATTATTACCTTCCATTTCCACCCTGGTTGATACAACTGCCGTTGGCTGGGGACCCGAAACTTGCCGCAATCGCTCAGCAGATCTTCGACCTTGCGTACAATTCGGCCTACGGTGGTTTCATGGATGCCCCAACTTACCTCAATATGAATCTGAGTACGGTATTCTTTCCAGTATTCCAACGCTACGAGTAACTGGTCTTCGGCGCTAAGCGCAAGCTTGTCCCCCGCGCTGTCCTCGACGTTCTAGATTCGGATGCAATACCTCCACCATCTGAGCAAACGTAGCACGACTGACCCCACACCAACGCTTAAACCCAGCTTGGGATAGATGCTCTAACTCTGTATATCGCATGGCTACTTTCGCTCTGCTTCTATCCAGAATTTACCTTGCTTTGTCTGGTGCCGAGCGCGAACTGGCACACTACTTTGCTATTCGTGCAGGAGGTCTACTGTTTGGTGTCTCCATGACCAACAAAAAGTCACTGTACAAATATTAAGATTTAGTGTTTATTTTAGGGTTTTGTGCTAAGTCAGCCTATTGTGTCCACAAAGATGAAGAGCGATCGCACTAAATAAGAGTTAATCCACGAACACATCAAAAATTATTACATAAATCAGGCTCACAAGCATTCCTTCACTATATGGCACAGCCAAGGATGAAGAAAGCATGGGTACCATCACTACTAAAGATGGCACGGAAATTTACTACAAAGACTGGGGTTCCGGGCAACCAATCGCGTTTAGTCACGGTTGGCCCTTGAGTGCGGACGCTTGGGAATCGCAGATGTTTTTTCTTGCCGCGCAGGGCTACCGTTGTATTGCACACGATCGTCGGGGTCATGGAAGATCGAGCCAACCTTGGACTGGCAATGATATGGATACCTATGCTGACGATTTGGCAGAACTCTTCGAGACGCTAGATCTAAAGAATGTGGTGATGATCGGGCACTCGACGGGTGGTGGTGAAGTAGCGCGTTTTATCGGACGACACGGCACTCAACGGGTATCCAAGGCGGTGTTAATGGGCGCAGTGCCGCCGCTGATGCTCAAGACGGAGGCAAATCCAGAAGGACTTCCCATTGAGGTGTTTGATGGCTTTCGCGCAGCATTTTTAGCCGATCGATCGCAGTTCTTCTTGGATCTGGCAAGTGGTCCATTCTTTGGGTTCAACCGACCCAGTGTCAAAGTCTCCCAAGGGCTAATCAATTCATGGTGTATGCAAGGTCTGATGGCTGGATATAAAAATGCCTATGATTGCATCAAGGCATTTTCGGAAACGGATTTCACTGAGGATTTAAAGAAGTTCGATGTGCCGACGCTGATTATTCATGGCGATGACGATCAAATCGTACCAATAGGTGCGTCTGCTCTCATGTCTGCGAAGCTTGTTAAGAATTCAATCCTAAAGATCTATCCCGGTGGATCTCACAGCCTGGGTGACACGAGTAAGGAACAGCTCAATACCGACCTGCTAGAGTTCGTTAAGTCTTGATGCTAAAGGTGTTTACCTAAAACATTACTGTCAACGATTTTGAATAAATAGTTCTCGTCGTTTGTACCTATTTCGGGTAAGCCGTTCAAACTTCATACCTATTACGCTTGCAATCATGAAAAAATTAGACGGGAAAGTTGCAGTCGTCACAGGGGCATCTAAAGGAATCGGTGCCGCGATTGCCAAACATCTAGCAGTCGAAGGTGCAGCCGTTGTTGTCAACTATGCATCTAGCAAAGAAGGAGCCGATCGCGTAGTTGACGAAATTGTTAGTACAGGTGGAAAGGCGATCGCAGTCCAAGCAAATGTTACCGACAGTGCAGAAATTAAACATCTTTTTGTAGAGACGCAGCAAGCATTCGGCAAGCTTGACATTTTGGTTAATAATGCTGGAATTTATGAATTTTCCCCACTTGAAGGCATTACAGAAGAGCACTTCCACAAGCAGTTCGATCTGAATGTGCTGGGATTAATCCTCACTTCACAAGAAGGTGTAAAGCACTTCAGTTCGTCGGGCGGCAGCATTATCAATATCAGTTCGATCGTCAGCACCCTCGCGCCCGCAAACAGCTTAGTCTATAACGCCACAAAAGCGGCGGTCGATGCCATTACGAAGTCACTCGCCAAAGAGTTGGGTTCACGCAATATTCGCATTAACTCCATCAATCCTGGCATGGTGGAAACGGAAGGCGCGCATACAGCGGGAATCACCGAAAGCGAAGGTCGCCAACAGATTGAAGCGCTAACCCCACTGGGTCGAATCGGACAGCCGCAGGACATCGCCCCTGCTGTCGTCTTCTTCGCGTCTTCCGATTCAGCCTGGATAACTGGCGAGACGCTATATATTACAGGCGGTCTTCGTTAGTTGGAACGGCATGGATGTTGGTTGTCAATAACGGCCTAGTACAAATCTAAATAGATGCGATGGTTTATTTCCTTGCTCTGGTTATCGGCATTATTACGGGTCTGCGCGCCATGACTGCACCCGCTGCTACAAGTTGGGCGGCCTATTTGGGTTACCTCAATCTTGGCGGGAGCTGGCTCGCTTTTATGGGTTACCGCTTCACACCCTGGATTCTCTCCGTGCTGGCTCTGGGCGAATTCGTGACCGATCAGCTGCCTTCTACGCCCAGCCGCAAAGTACCTGTTCAGTTTGGGGCTCGCCTAGTTAGTGGTGCGCTCTCGGGAGCCGTGGTAGGAGTTGATGGCGGTATGCTTTGGGGCGGCTTAGTGGCAGGCATTGTGGGTGCGGTGATTGGCACGTTGGGTGGTGCGGCGGTGCGTTCTCAGCTTGCGACTGCCTTTGGTCGTGATTTACCGGCGGCACTGATCGAAGATGCTGTCGCGATTGGCGGAGCAATTTTAGTAGTGGGGCTACTGCGATGACCCAATCTTTTGACGCGCTGATTATTGGCGCTGGTCAGGCAGGGCCACCGCTGGCTGCACGACTGACCAGCGCAGGAATGAGGATGGCGCTAATTGAGAGACATCTGATTGGCGGTACCTGTGTCAATACGGGCTGCACACCGACTAAAACGCTTGTCGCTAGTGCCTATGCCGCTCACCTTGCCCGCCGCGCTGCCGACTATGGTGTGCTTATCGCCGGGGAGATTGCGGTTGATATGAAGCGAGTTAAGGCGCGAGCTGATGCCGTTGCAGCCAACTCTCGCAATGGTCTTGAGGCTTGGCTTCGTAGTATGGAACACTTGACAGTGTTCCAGGGGCAAGCGTGCTTCGAGAACGCAAACACGCTACGGGTTGGTGATGAACGACTCACTGCACCGCAAATTTTCATCAATGTTGGAGGTCGTGCGCGGGTACCTGAGATGCCCGGTCTACAGGGAATCGATTATCTAACCAACACGTCTATCTTGGCGCTGGATAGTCTTCCCCGGCATCTGGTGGTGGTGGGAGGTAGCTATATTGGGCTAGAGTTTGCCCAGATTTACCGCCGCTTAGGCGCGGAGGTGACTGTAATTGAAAAAAGCCTGCGCCTTGTTACCCGCGAGGATGAGGATGTGTCCGCCGCAATCCAGCAAATCTTTGAAGCAGAAGGCATACATATTCGCACAAATGCTGAGTGTATTGCCTTTGCGCCTCATTCGGAAGGAGTGTCCGTGCAGGTTAACTGTACTGAAGGTGCACCAGAGGTGATTGGTAGCCACGTATTGCTGGCGATCGGACGGCAACCTAACACCGACGATCTGGGACTCGACCGTGCTGGGGTTGCCACGAACACCCACGGCTATATCATGGTTGATGATCAGCTCTGCACGAATGTACCTGGTATTTGGGCTTTAGGTGACTGCAATGGACGGGGTGCATTCACCCATACGGCTTACAACGATTTTGAGATCGTCGCGGCTAACCTGCTCGACGGCGCTGCCAAACGGGTTAGCGATCGCATCCCCGGTTACGCCCTCTATATCGATCCGCCCCTAGGGCGCGTTGGCATGACAGAGGCGCAGGCGCGCGCTTCAGGTCGTCCGCTGCTCATGGGCATAAGACCGATGACGCGGGTTGGTCGGGCGATCGAGAAGGGTGAGACCCAGGGCTTTATAAAAATTGTGATTGATGCCGAAACCCACCGCATTCTCGGTGCTGCAATCCTAGGCACAGGCGGCGATGAGGCCATTCACGGACTGCTCGATATGATGAATGCTGACCAGCCCTACACCACCCTGCAATGGGCCGTACCTATTCACCCAACCGTGTCTGAGCTTATTCCTACAGTTTTGGGCGAAATGCAGCCACTGCTTGTAACATAACCAAATCTGCAATGCTATTGTCAGAAATCTTGGTTCAACGTTTACCATCACAAAAAAGTGGTTTGATCAGGATGCTGTTGCGATCTACCTGTTATGAGATGAATAGCCGAACCGATCGCATTGGCATTTGTCTTGGACAGAGCGATTCGATCCGAACGACTTGTCGTCGCGCTTGCGCTTCGCAATTGGCTTCAATAGATCTCTTACACGAATTAGCTAACTAGACCCTGCTGCGCTAATCCAGAGTGTACGATCTGGTTCATGAGCGGTGTGAGAAGGGGTTTCTTCTACGATGAGACGTTCAGGAGTGATAACAGTCATATTGGCACCTATGGGAATTCTGGGGCAATCGCTACTCCAGTATGTTTAGGATACTAATCGACGCAAGGCTTCTCTACAGGTTGTGTCTCCAGATAGAGCATTACGTTTGAAGCCTAACGTCCGGCATCATCCACCCACCTGAGAGATTGATTTGCATGAGAGCCTTCGTGTCACGGGTTGGGTGCACGCCGTTGTTAGGCGGCTGACGCTGCACTCTACCTGTGTTCCTGGCTGCTCAGGTAACTGTTCTGTCATTTACCCAATGTTTATCACCCGGCTGAACAAATCTGGGTAGTCTAACACGATGCCATTTTCGTCCACGGGAAGCTGTGCCGTGAAGCCACTGCCATCGAGGTTCTCGAAGAGGTAGAGCCGTTCTGCCAGCCGCGTATAGGCTTGAGGTTGCGGTTGAACCGTTAGGTCTGGCGCGAAAATCCAGGCCATGCGGAACTGCCGCCGCTCACCGATCGCCATCGGCTCGCGGCGAATCGGAAAGCTATTAGTGAAAGGGGTTGGCCAGATATCAACATCCACGCAGCCATCAAGCTCGTCAATAGTTCGACCATCGCCATTCCGCCAATGGCCCCGACCGTCCGTTCGCAAACTCAGCGATTTGGTGGAGTGCCCCGTCGTAGCGACCAAATGGGACTCACGAAGCCGCCATGATTCGTCCCAGGTCAAGCGGTAGGTGAGCCGGAAGGGGCTATGCTCCTCGTCGAAAGCAAGCACGACGCTGTCAGCCATACGCTCAGTTAGGAGGAGATGCTCTAACCCTACGCCCTCTCGGTCTTTGTTCCAAATAGATGTCCAACAGATCGTTCGGCACAATATATTTACCATCGTGACTCCGTCCGTACTGCCGCATAACGATTAAGCTCACCGGACATGGTGGCTTTTGTTAGTCATAATGACTGGCTCTGCGACGTTCTGGTGCAGCGACTTGTTAGGCTGCTCACTCAACCGTAGTTGACTAACATCCATTTTGGGAGGAGTACAAAAGAGGCGGCTCTACTCTAGGACGGTTTACTCAACCGATCTTTAACCATGAAAGGTTAAATAGAGTTTGTCACACAAGATTCCTAAGGAGGAACAAACCGCTTAAATTGTCAGCAGTTCCCATCTTTTTACTTTAATTGAGCAATTCGCGACAAACGTTTAGCATCTTTTTGCCCAAGGATTTAGACGCGAAGCGTGCGCTCAGACAGATAAAGGTGAAGGAAAGCCACCCATTCACGCTATGCTGGCACTCAAGCTAAATGTGCCACGCAACCAACCAGATGAGCCAAGCGATCGCACTATTCAATCAAGCGGGTGGGGTCGGGAAAACGACGATTACTCAGAACCTAGGCTATCAACTCTCAACACGAGGTCACAAGGTTCTTCTCATCGACCTCGACCCCCAAGCTTCGCTAACCACTTTCATGGGCATTGACCCTAATAGTTTGGAGAAGACCCTATTTGACACCCTGATCAATGAGGAGCCGCTGTTCATCCTGCCCTCCCTTCACGGCATGGCTCTTGCTCCCACCAACATTATCCTCAGCGCTGCTGAAATCCAGCTTGTTAATATGGATTTTCGCGAGGTTCGCCTGTCTGAAGCGCTCGACAAAGTCCGAGACGATTATGACTTTATCCTCATTGACTGCCCACCCAGCTTGGGACTGTTGAGTTACAGTGCTTTGGTTGGAGCCACTCACGTTCTCGTTCCGATCGAGACACACTACAAAGCTTTCCAGGGAACTAACTTACTCTTGCAAACGGTGGCTCAAGTTAGAAAGAGAGGCAATCCTCAATTACAAATAGCAGGCTTTGTTCCCTCTCGCTATGCCGCCAGTAACTCCCAAGACAAACGCACTCTTAAGGCAATCCAAGAACAGTTGGCAACGGTAGGAACGGTCTATGAACCAATTCCGCGACTGACAGCATTTGTAGACGCCTCCGAAGAGCAGGTTCCCTTGGCCGTTCATGAATCCAAGCACCCTGTCCTCAAAATCTTGGACCAGCTAGCCCAACAGATGGAGCAACTCAATGCCCCGTAAGAGCGATCGCCCCTACAAAGGCAAAGCCAATCTCGATGTTTTGTTTGGAAAAGAGGAGTCCGAAACCGCCCCTCAAACGGTTCCTTTAGACTCCATTACTCTTCCACCCTCTCAACCCCGCCGCTACTTCGACCCGATGAAAATGGAGCAGCTCATTGAGTCGGTTAAGGCTCATGGCGTTTTGGAAAACTTACTGGTTCGTCCCCTTCCGGACAAGGACTCAAGCTACGAATTAATTGCCGGAGAACGTCGCTATCGAGCGGCTTTATCGGCTGGACTTAAAGAAGTCCCCGTCACCATCCGCTCTCTGAGTGATGAACAAGCGCTCCAGATTAGCCTCGTAGAGAACTTGCTCCGAGAAGATCTTAACGCGGTTGAAGAGACAGAAGGCATCCTACAACTGCTAGCCATCCGCCTCAATGTGGCGAGTGTGGAAGTCACTTCTCTGCTATACCGGATGCGTGACGAACAACGAGGAAAAGTTCCCCATAACGTTATGGGGAATGAGCAAGGGCAAACCATTCAAGCTGTCTTTGAAAAGTTGGGGTCAATTACTTGGGAGTCCTTTGTATCTAATCGCCTTCCCTTGCTTAACCTCCCCAAAGATATTTTAAATTCCCTCCAAACAGGAAAAATCGCCTACACCAAAGCTACTGCGATCGCACGGCTCAAAAGCGACGAGGCACGACAATCGTTGTTAGAGGACGCAATTGAGCAAGACCTATCCCTTAGCCAAATCAGGGAACGCCTCCAAGCCCTTCAACCAAAAACTGATATTGAGTCCCCCTTATCTCAATTTGATGCCACAACCCGTCGCCTAAGAGCCGCGAAGCTATGGGAGAATCCCAAGAAGTGGAGGCGGGTTCAGACACTGTTGCAAAAGCTGGAATCCCTCATTGAAGAAAAGTAATGAGATAATTGGGGATTGAACGACTGGCACAGGAGAAGTGACGAGCAAGCAACCCTTCACTCAACGTTCGTTTTGGGGGAGCTTGAAGCTGGTGAAATTACTTTCATTCAAGAGTTACTTCTTCATCAACATCAATCAACAAAACATACTCCTCCATTTATGTAGCCAAGTGGAGAGGCAAGGGAAGACCGATCGTCTCATCATAGTGAAAGGCAACCAAACGTAATTCATGCGTTAATGCCGCCCAAGTCAAAAATTTATCATCTGGCTGAATGCCAGCAATTGTAAGTTCTAAAAGCCTGTTACTTCTCTTTTGGCGATCTCCCCCGTGGCACTGGTTGGTGCATTCTTTTCCATTAAAAATGTCTCATAACTTATTTACTAATTGTTTCATGATACATAGATAAAAAGATGGTTTATGAGACACGGTAACAGTAGGTTTAAGGTCTGTTGTATCGACTCTAAAAATTCTGTCGTACAAACGGTGGTTTAGGGGCTCTCCTTATCGGTTAATTGCGGTATCAGGACATCGTTCAACAATTCTCCTAACAAACCTGAGTTTGGGTTAAGCACTTTGAGATAAAAGCCACTCCATCTGAAGGCTGGGTTTCTTAGGTTGATGGCAATAAGCGATTAATCCACACAAAACGTTAACGCAAAAATTCACGGGACTACGGTGCCTTGAATGTTCAATCTGAGAAATATTCTTGAGCTGGTCGTTAATAGTCTCAATAATGGAGCGTTTACGGGATAAAAGCTTGTCATGAAGAAGCATCAACTTGTTTTTCATGTTGCGCCGAGGTTTAGCAAAAAACTGAATCCCGAAGTCTTCTAAAAGTTGAGCCGCCAGTTTTTGAGAAACATAACCGCGATCAGCAAATATTTTGCCCAAAAGCTGACTCAGTAAATCAGGAACTGGTTGACGGTCATCGATGTTACCAGGAGTAAGGTTCACATTTAAGAGTTGACCAAGTTCATTGACGGCAATATGAAGTTTGAAACCGAAAAACCAATCCACAGAAGTCTTTCCACGAGCGGCTAAACCTGCAAACACCTTGTGTTGAGAAATTCGACGATTATGACAGACTTTCAAGCTAGTTGAGTCGATAAAACCGATACCTGTACAAGTTCCAAAACAATGCTTGAGATAGACACACAAAGGTATCAAGCTAGATGGTATCCATTCAATAAATCTTTGATAACTGGGCAGTCCTGGAAAAGCCCAACTCCAATGTTGTTTGACGTAATTCAAATAAAAATACTTGAAATTCCGGTAGTGATTTTGATGGAATGCAATGAGAATTGTCATTATTTCGCTTAGGCACAGGCTTTTAGCCCGATTACGTTTGATTCCTCCATTTATAAGTAGTCTTTTGTGCCATTGTGCTTCAAATGCTTTACAGAAATCATCTACATGGCAGAACAAAGCTTCTAAACTAAACATAGGGCAGGTTGCTGGATTTGAAGTTATTTTCAGCTTACTACCTGCCCCTTTCCTTATCCCGAACTCAGGTTAACAATCACTCAGAGCCGAGAAAAAGATGAAATCCAGACTCAACACGACGGAAATAATGGAAATTATCAGTATTTAATGCGAGGAAATAACTTGCGAATAAGTTTACCTTTAACCCTCTACTGTCCCCAACGCTTTCAAGGTTACCTTCTGCGCTTCCGTTAATCCGATCGCACCTGTGATGTTCATGCCTTCATAGAGCCGATCTGCTCTCAGGGTTTTAAGACACTCGCCCGTTTTCACATCCCAAAGCTTGACTGTCTCATCTTGGCTGCCACTAGCTAAGATTTGACCATCCGGACTCCAAGCTACTGAGCGCACCCAACTGGTGTGACTGTGCAAAACTTGCAGGCAGTTACCTTCGGCAACATCCCACAACCGAATTGTTTGGTCAGCACTGCCAGTAGCCAGGGTAAGACCATCGGGACTCCAAGCTACTGCCCATACTCCACCAGTATGACCATGCAAAACTTTGAGGCAGCTATCTTGCAGTACATTCCATAGCCGCACCGAGGAGTCATTACTGCCACTAGCTAAGGTTTGACCATCCGGACTCCAACCTACTGAGCATACCCAATCGGTGTGACCGGACAAAGCTTTGAAGCAGCTACCTTGCGGCATATCCCACAACCGAACAGTTTGGTCGCTACTGCCACTGGCCAGCACTAGACCATCCGGACTCCAAGTGACTGAGGAGACCAAACTGGTGTGACCCTGCAAAGTTTTAACGCAGCTAGCTTGGGGTACATCCCACAACCGTACCGAGGCGTCATTACTACCACTGGCTAAGGTAAGACCATCCGGACTCCAAGCTACTGAGTGAACCCAGGTGTGACTTTGCAATACTATTAGGCACTGACCATGAGCTACATCCCACAACCGCACAGAAGAATCATCACTGCCACTAGCCAGGGTACGACCATCCGGACTAAAGCTTACCGAATATACCGCATTGGTGTGACCGTGCAAAGCTCTTACACAGCCTCCTTCAACGACATCCCACAATCGAATCAGGGAATCTAAACTGCTACTGGCTAGAGTCTGACCATCGGGACTGAAGGTGACTGAGCGTATCCCACTACTGTTACCGTGCAAAGCTTTGAGGCAGTTACCTTGTGGCACATCCCATAACCGAATTGTTTGATCGTAACTGCCACTAGCCAGGGTCTGACCATCCGGACTCCAAGCAACTGAGCGTACCCCACTAGTATGACCGTGCAAAGCTCTTACGCAGTCTCCTTCAGCGACATCCCACAATCGCACTGAGACATCATTACTGCCACTAGCCAGAGTACGACCATCGGGACTCCAAGCTACTGAGCGTACCTCACTGGTGTGACCTTGCAAAGCTCTTAAGACTTCCCCATCACGCACATTCCACAGCCGCACTGAGGCGTCATTACTGCCACTAGCCAGAGTCTGACCATCGGGACTCCAAGCTACTGAGCGTACTCCACTGGTGTGTCCGTGCAAAGCTCTTAAAGCTTCACCGTTACCTAGATCCCACAACCGCACCGAGGTGTCATTACTGCCACTAGCTAGAGTATTACCATCTGGACTGAAGGTAACTGTCCATACCCCACCCGTATGACCATGTAACACTCTGAGGCACCTATCGTGTGAGACATCCCACAACCGGATCGAGCAGTCTTGAGAGCTACTGACCAGAGTATTACCATCTGGACTGAAGCTGACCGACCAGACTGCACTGGTGTGACCGTGTAAAGCCCCCATACAGTAGCCTTCAGCAACATCCCACAACCGTACCGAGGTATCATTACTGCCACTGGCTAGAGTATTACCATCGGTACTGAAAGTAACTGCCCATACCCAACCCGTATGCCCCTTCAACGTCAAAAGTTGTTGACCATCTGCCACTTGCCACAAGCGAATCAGACCATCTACATCGCCTGTTGCCAACAGTTTGCCATCTGGACTAAAGGCTACCGACAAAACACTACTTAAGGTTTCAGCGAAGACAGAGTTAGCAAAAGCGGCGTTCTGGAAATTGACACCCGCCAAATTCACTTGTCTCAGGTCGGCTTGCTTTATCGTCAGATGAGAAAAGTCATAGTTGGCTAAATTAATCTTGCTTTGAGTCAATAAGTTAATAATATTTCCGCCTCCGTAACCTGATGAGGCAGAAGATTCTTTTTGGAGTTTGACTAAAATCCTTTGCAGTTTATTTTTGATATTTTTCTTGGACTTAAATATAGCGTGTAGTCTATCTACAATCGGCTCTAAAATCAGGCGAATCTGACTAGCTCTGACATAGTCCTTAGCCGTTGCTTTTATCAAAGTATGACTAAGCAATAATCCGGGTTCTTCTGTAGCAATCTCTTCATAAAAAAGCTCGATTAAGAGTTCCGTCACATACTCCATCACCACAGGTTGTTGCGTGTAGAGGCTAGACTGCTTTGCCAGCGGCGTAGGTGTAGCCTTCTCGATTAGCGATCGCCCCCGCAGACTTTCTAGAGCTTCCAACACTTTTCCGCGAGGCACAGTCGGCACTAGGTCTAACTGGAGTTCGGCAATCGCCGTCCCTTCACGGTTAATCGCCAACCAGTACATGATGCTTCTCTCCAGAGGCGAGAAGCGCTCAAACTGCTGCTCTAGCAATCGCCGAATGCCATTAAAGACAAAAGTATCTTCTGGCAGAAACTCCCCTATTTCCCCATCAAATAAGTCTCGAATCGATGTAGCTACAATTTTCACAGCCAACGGATTGTTGCCGTAGCGATCACACAACTGCTGTTTTTGGGTTTCATCACCCATCAGCCCTTTGGCAGTGAGCAATGCGCGAGCGGCTTCGCGGGAACCACTCAAGCGAAGTGATCGCACTGGCAGCTTATCGCCTTCACTTGCAGCAATAATAGCTGGCTTTTCTCTACTGGTAAGGATTATGCAACTAGAGTGGGCGGTTTCTCCCATCACTCTGAGCAGTTCGCCATATCCTTCATAATCATTGCGGAATTGTCCTGCCTCACCTGCCTCCAGAATGGTCTCCATATTGTCTAAAATCAGCAGGCACCTTTTGGAGCGTAGGTAATGAATCAGCCGCTCTATCTCAGCAGAAGTTTCCTGAAAGTCAGACACAAAGCTAACTAGGTCACAAGTGAGCGTTTCTAGGAGTGGGGCATTGCGTAGACTTCGCCAAATCACATACTCGAACTCATGCTGCACTTGTGCTGCTACCTTGGCTGCAATAGCCGTTTTTCCTATCCCGCCCATGCCCAGTACCGTTACTAGGCGACATCGGTCAGTTACAATCCATTGCGCTAATGTAGTGAGTTCTTCCGTGCGTCCATAAAACAGTGAGACATCAAGTGCCTCTCCCCAGTCCTGGTGTTTGGTCGCAATCCTTGCTTTAGCCAAATCATCTTTTGTTTGGGAGCCAAGTACAACATCCAGTTGTGCTATCTGTTCGCACTCCAGTGCCAACGTCTGACACAGTTCTACAAAACTCGCACGGTCAACAGGTTTACCTGTCAGGAAGTTGCTGACTGTAGCTAGAGACAGTCCTGCATTCTCAGCCAAAGCTCTTTGACTGGGAATGCCGTTACGCCTGAGAGCCAATTTGACTTGTTCAATGCACCCACTACGAACCCTAAGCGATCGCGGCATGGCTTGTCCCACGAAACTCCTAGAAATTATACCTAGTAAAAGTCAGTTACGAAATCAGGACAAGTCAGTAATACTCAGGCAGTAAGTCAGTTATTAGCAGAGTTTAATGAAGATATTGGTAACTAAAGCTCAATTAATCAAAGGAGAACATTATGTCTACTCAAGCTCTGCCAACTTTACGTAGTGGTAGCACAGGTGATCAAGTCACATATTTGCAAGAAATCCTGAATAAGATTAACTATGGTCCTTTAGACGTTGACGGAGAATTTGGGTCAGCAACCGAAAAAGCTGTTAAGAAATTCCAAACAGATTTTCAAGTAAACCCTATAGATGGAATTGTCGGCACTAAAACCTGGGATAAGTTACACACCCAAGTCCAGTAGATGGATGATCCATTGAAGTTTAAACCATATGGGCTAAACTTCAATGGGCAATTCTCGCACGTATCTCGGCTCAACGTCTGCCAGAGAAGTCG
Organism: Trichocoleus sp. Lan; assembly: GCF_039961855.1. Taxonomy (NCBI): domain Bacteria; kingdom Bacillati; phylum Cyanobacteriota; class Cyanophyceae; order Leptolyngbyales; family Trichocoleusaceae; genus Trichocoleus; species Trichocoleus sp. Lan. The sequence continues at coordinate 14,587 of NZ_JAMPKA010000030.1, forward strand.
GTTTTTTTTTGTGATGATTGTCCGTTGGGGTCATTTAGGAGCAATTGGCAGACAAAGCCGCGCTGCTTCCAATCTATAACTGTTCGACATAGTTGATAGTGCTGCTATCGTGAGGCTTGTGAGAAAAGTGTATAAGGAGGAGGAGCTGGCAGCTATTAAGAATTAGGAAAAATTGAAGGACTTAAAAAATGAGCTTCAATTTTGTTTTCACCTTATTTGGAGTTAGATTAAACACATGGCGACAGCTATCTTAAGAAACGGGTCACAAGGGGATGAGGTTAGAATCTTACAAGCCAGCTTACATTCAGCTAGGTTCTTATCTGAAACACCTGATGGCATATTTGGAGACCGTACCGAAAAGGCTGTAAGAGCGTTTCAACAGAAGTACGGTCTTTCAGTAGATGGGGAAGTTGGTGACGAGACTTGGGCTAAGCTACAAGAAGTTACGGCGTAACAGGTCATTGCCCTTGCATAGTAACCAGCTATTCACAATACCAATGACAGGTTAATTTTGATTTTGAGTTGCACCGGCTTGACACCCGTTGACACCCAAGTGTCAACGGGTGCAGTAGGCAAGTTGATTAAGCCTCGGCTGGGGTCAACATCAGGACTGTTCAGTTTTGGACTTTGGATAAATTTGTCCAAAGTCCAGTAATATCTTTGGCTGTTGAAATTATTGCAGAGACCAATTTCATGCCATCAGCAAGCACCGAGCATCAGCAAGAGAACCAAACACGACTCTATCAAGACAAAAACCTTCTCATTATTTTTACAGTTTCTCTCATCACCTTTCTCGTACTTGCTAGCATCCCTCCAGCTTTTCCCAAGATTATCCAGGCATTAAACGTACCCCCACAAAAGATTGGTTTATTAATATCAGTATTCTCGTTTCCATCTCTTGCATTAGGTCCAGTCGTGGGAGTGTTTGCCGATCGCGTTGGCAGAAAGCAAATTCTTGTTCCTTCCCTGGTATTGTTTGGAATTGCTGGCACAGCTTGCGCCCTTGCCCGTGACTTTAACTTTTTGCTGTGGTTCCTTTTCCTTCAGGGAATTGGTGCAGCCTCTCTGCATTCTCTCACCATTGCCCTGATTAGCGATTTGTATTCAGGAGTAAGACGCACGACTGCCATCGGTTACAACACCAGTATCATCACTGCCAGCACGGCAATTTATTCCATTATTGGCGGTGCATTGGCAGTTATAGGCTGGTATTATCCTTTTTTGCTATCCTTGGCAGCTATCCCAGTAGCACTGCTGGTGTGGTTTAGACTCAAAAATCCTGAACCGACAGGTGAAAAACCTCTCAATGTGAATTTGCTCAATGCCTTGAAAAGCTTTAAAAATCGTCAACTTGCCCGACTTTTCATTGCCAGCACCGCTCAATTCATGCTCCTCTACGGAGCCCTAAGAACTTATCTACCACTTTTGATAGCGGATTCATTCAAATCATCTAGTTGGGTAATTGGATTGATACTTGCCAGCATACCTGTGGCAAGTGCGATCACAGCTTCGCAAGTAGGACGACTGGCAAGACGGTTTCCAGAAACAACTTTAATTAGAGCATCCTTCGTTTTCTATGCTTTAGCTCTATTGGGCGTTCCATTTGCCTCCAATCTCTGGTTCCTCTTAATCCCAACCGTACTGTTTGGAATTGGTTTTGGGATTTGTTCGCCCATCACCTTATCACTCGTGGCGGCGCGATCGTCCAAGGAGTATCTAGCTACGGTAATTTCGGTAAACGGGACATTTTGTAACGTAGGACGAATAATAGGTCCCCTGCTCATGGGAGTTGTTTTGAACATTGGCGGCACCAGTGGGGTATTTTATGCGGGTGCGGGGATTGCGATTGTAACCCTTGTTATTTTTAAGGACTTTTAATTCTTCCAGCCTTTATTCAGTTAACTCTATCTATCGATTGAAACGTTCTCTAACATCTTTTTCTTGAATAAATGAAGTTAGACTTATAATCAAAATATTCCAGTTAAACGATATTGAAATGGCTAGGAAGAGACGTTCAACCTCTCCTAACCTTTTAAAATTAATAAAAATATTTCGCTATTGAAATTACTTAAAACATTTCGGTCAAATAATATCAATCCGTTATTGACTATTTGGCAGAGTATCCTTATGAATCTAAATTAGAAGGACACAGTAGGTTTTAAATCTCTAGCGGAATCTCATTAAAATGCTCCAATAGAAAATCTACTAAAGCGAGGTGGCGCATATCGTTGTTTGTAACACAGAAGTCTAATAGAAAACCTTTGTAACTTGTGACAAAAGAAGGATGATCGCTACATCAGATGTTAAAGATAAAAGAAATACAACGATTTAAATTTATGCCTGCGATCACCTAATCAGAGCTAGCATATCTGGTGCGTGAAACACGGCAACGCCTAGAACTGTTTGTCACAAGTTAAGTTTGGCGCAAAATTAGAGGTCTCATTTCAAAGCGTCAATCGTTGCGAGAACGGGCGGACAAAACCTTTACCACTTACCTTGAAGGAGATTGAGTAATTACTACATCAGATGGGGGATTCTGGCAAAAATTTGCTGATTAAATACTTTTCACAGTGAGGATGAAGACTTTATGAGTAATAGCTTCCAACGCTCTGCCGCTTCAGATTGTTCGCGAAGCAAAAATATCTATTGCAGCTTTTTAGCGACTAATCCCATTACAAAACTCCCAGAGGCGAGCGCTATCGAAGAGGCAGCTCACTTCACTGCTTCTACTCCTCCACCGGAGGATCAGAAGTAACCTTCTAATCCTCCAACAACCAAAGTCAAAGCGTCAAATCAATTGTTGCTGAATGGTCTGCTAGGGTCGTTACCGATAAGGAAAACTGTATAAGTTGATTTTACTTACATTTAATTACATCTAAGCATGTTTAATTTAGGAGAAAAGCAGGGAGTGACTTATGCAATACTTTAGCGAAAATTGCTCATGTGTAATATGGTATGGTAATGAAAATGAATAGAGAAGGATAGCTGATCACCCAACAAACACAGACCAATATGGTGAGGGGGGTATCAAAATTCGCATCACCTGGGATTGTTACTAAATATACCTAATTAATCTATTCTTAATTTTTAATTCAAACAGTCTTAACTAAATTTTACTATGAGGGATTTTTTTTTAAACATAGCCTCAGTTATCCTTCAATCATGTTTTGATACGGTTTGAAATTGCTATTAGCAAACCCTCTGACAGAAGATGATTCAAAACCTACAGATCAACTCCTGCTAGTTTAATAGGGAAAATCTCATGACCCACTTTGGTATTATCTGTCCGGCAGAAACTGGCCATCTCAACACGATGCTCCCGTTAGGTCGCGAACTACAACAACGTGGTCACCGCGTTACTCTTTTCGGATTACTTGACGCTCAACCTAAGACAGTAGCAGCAGGATTAGATTTCTGGGCAATTGGAGAAGCAGAATTTCCAGCAGGAGCATTATCTCAATCCTTTGCCCAACTAGGGGAACTCAGTGGGTTAACTGCCCTACGATATACTATCGATTTGCTGAAGCAGGGGGCGGCTGTAATCCTGCGAGATGGCCCGCAAGCCATCAAAGAAGCGAATGTAGAGGCGCTGTTAGTAGACCAATCTTCACCAGAGGGAGGGACTGTTGCAGACCTCCTAGAGATTCCTTTCATTACCGTGTGCAGTGCGGTACTGCTAAATCGGGAGGAAACTGTTCCCCCCTTTAACACCCCCTGGAGTTACAATCCCGCTTGGTGGGCACGTCTGCGGAATCGCATGGCTTACTCTTTGCTCAGTCGCATCACGAAACCCATCCGAGAGTTGATAAATGACTATCGCAAAGAATGGAAGTTACCTCTGCATTCTCATCCCAATCAACTCTATTCCCAACTGGCTCAGCTCAGTCAACAGCCAGCTGAATTGGAATTTCCTCGCACTACTTTGCCCAAATACTTCCATTTCACCGGCCCTTACCATAGCTCAACAGGACGGAAATCCGTGTCTTTCCCCTATGAGAAATTAACTGGGCAACCACTGATTTACGCTTCGATGGGCACTTTACAGAATCGTCAGCAGGAGATTTTCCACCGTATTGCTGAGGCATGTGTAGGGTTAGATGCTCAGTTGGTGATTTCTCTGGGTGGTTCAGGTAGTCCGGAATCTCTACCAGAATTGCCCGGTTCGCCTTTAGTTGTCAGTTATGCACCTCAACTAGAACTGCTCAAAAAAGCAGCACTCACCATTACTCATGCAGGAATGAATACCACTCTGGAATCCCTCACCAATGGAGTGCCGATGGTGGCAATTCCGATTGCCAATGACCAACCTGGAATTGCCGCACGTATAACTTGGACAGGAGCAGGAGAGCTTGTACCTTTATCCCAATTAAGTGTTCCCAAGCTTCGAGGTGCCATACAACAGGTACTGACTGAAGAGTCTTACAAAAACAATGCAATCAGATTACAAGATGCGATCGCTCGTGCAGGTGGAGTCAGTCGAGCCGCCGATATTGTAGAACAGGTCATATCTACAGGAAAGCCTGTCTTGGCTCAAACACAGCAAAAGAACTAATTAAAAAGACATTATTCCGGAATTTATTCGTTCCCTCGCTCGACAATAGAAGAAAAATTCCTTTTCTTTGACCCGCTTTTAATGAAATAGATAGGTATGAATGCAGATGAAAAAACATGTAATGTTTGTTTCGCTTCCTCTACGTGGTCATGCTAATCAAATGATTGCGCTGGCTCAAGAGTTGGTTGTCAGGGGCTACCAAGTCAGTTTTGTTATTTCTGAGGAGGCTAAGGAATGGATTGCTAATACTGGTGCTATTTTTATCCCTTGGGAACCAAAAATAGAAACAACTAATGAAAACTTTTCTGACACAACCCAGTCGGTGTGGCAAAGAGTTTGTCAAGAGCCGAAAATATGGCGTGGTGAAAGGATGATGTTGAATGGGCTAATCGAGCGGTATGTTCCGATGTACAAAACGTTGGTACCTATTTTTCAGCAGCACCGTCCGGATCTTCTAGTGATTGATCGCGCTGTTATTCCAGCTATGGATTTAGCTCAGCAGATGAATCTGCCGTACATTATTCAAACTCGGTTTTTAGGTAACTTTGTCAAGACTAGTTCTAAGTATCCTCGCTTCGGCACAGCCTATTCCATAAACATGAATTTATGGCAACGTTGTCTGAATTTCTTAGAACCCTATTGGCTGTTGCCGCAGTTTTTACCCACCCTGAAAAAGCTCAATCAAGTTCGTCGTCAATGTCTTGAGCGTAAGAAATTGGACGACCCTTTTAGCAAGCGCCCCATGATAGTAGGCACAGCTTTTGGTATTGAGATTCCACGTCCGCTACCTCCCCATGTGCAAATGGTCGGGCCAATTTTTCCGAAAACACTTGAGCCTCTCAGTCCTTCTTTAAGTAAATGGTTGGAAGAAGGCGAAGAAAATACAGGAGTGGTGTATATCGCTTTTGGTACTCTTGCTACTCTTGAACCCTGGCAGGCTAAAGCATTAGTAGAGGGACTTACTGACACTAGATTCCGGGTACTCTGGTCGTTGCCCAAGAGTCAGCAGCAGATTCTTCCATCGCTACCATCCTCTTTCCGCATCGAACACTTTGTTTCGCAACAAGCAGTTCTCTCTCATCGAGCAGTTCGTTTCTTTGTTAGTCATTGCAGCCCAAATGGCATTAACGAGGCGCTGTATTGGGAAAAACCGATCCTAGCCTTGCCTTTCTTTGGAGATCAGCACTACTTTGCGACACGTGTTGTGGACTTAGGGGTTGCCTTAAAGCTAGACAAAAATCATTTTGATAGTGCTGACGTGCGTCGCAAAATAGAGGCTCTATTGAGTATCCCAAGTTATAAGGATGCTACACGTCAGATGTCGGTCGCACTTAAAAACACTGGAGGGCTGGACAAAGCTGCCGATATTGTGGAAACTACACTAGCGGCAGGAATCACTAAATTCACTCCACATTTTAGGGGTCGCAGCTAGTTCCGCTCAGTCTTCTCAAAAATTCAAGTACAGCAACTTGGAGCGATCGCATTCAGGGCAGTGGTTTAGGAATGCTTATCGCTCCCCTCAATTGGAGTTGAGAGAGGATTTTCTTCCAATCCAGGAAACCTATATTTCCCGACTGGCGATCGCACCTGCGACTTTTCCATGAGGTCTATTGCTTCAAAGGCATAAGTCATCCCGCAGATCGCGCAGACCGCACCCTGCAAGCTTCGCTTCTACCTTGCGCCGTTGCTCTTGAAGGGAGCGCGATCACATCCTTCATCGCAGCCGGATCAGTCTTGAAGAGATAAGCCGCGATCGCGCTTTAGCTCGCTCTTCGTAATTCTCTTATAGTGTTGCCATGCATTCCACGGGCCAGATAGCGATCGCTGTCTCGACTTCCGACTCCCTACCGAGTGAAGCTTGACTTCGGAGCGCCCAAGTCTAGAGGAAGATCCTGTCAAGATTTCCAACTCCTTGCTGAATCGGAAGAACTGTGGACACCAGAGGGAACCTGGTTCTGGCATCTATGCCGACTCTACTATTAGTTACAAATTTAGGGTCACAAATTGTACTTGATGACGGTGATAACAGCGCAGGCATAAGCAAAAATCATCGATTACGCCCCAAACCCTGATTCTCTCGTGAAGTGGATGGAGCGGGATTGATAAGCTCAGTTGAATCCGGCGATCTGAAATCTTTAAACCAACGCTAGCGCTATACTTTTGAGCATCTATTCCACGAAATCCACCTTTCGTGTAATCTGGGGATTAACTAGAAAATACCACCATGAAGGTTAGCGGCAACGGGCAAGGAAAAATCCTCACCTCAGATGAATTGAGGCGGTTGTTCACCGATGGGTTTAAGTCGCCACGCGATCGCGCTTTGTTTGGCATCTGTCTTTTTACCGGGTGTCGGGTGTCGGAAGCACTGGCGCTCCAGACTACTGACATTAGAAGTGGAACGTTGACTTTCAGGAAGTCTACCACGAAGGGAAAACTGAAAACCCGCGTTGTGGACATTCAACCTGCACTCGCGGCAATACTGGCAGAATACCAACTCGCTCAAGCAGGGGCGCTGTTTCCGTCTGGGGTCAGAGGGAAGGAACACCTGAGTCGGTTCATGGCTGATAAGATTCTGAAGGATGCGTGCCAGCGCATCTTTGTCGAGGGAGTCAGTACCCACAGCTTCCGGCGCACTGCTCTGACTCAAATGCACAATGCCGGGATACCGCTGAGGCACATTCAGGAGATATCGGGTCACAACGACCTGGGTACTTTGCAGCGGTATCTAGAAGTATCGCCAGAGCAGAAGCGCAAGGCGGTATCGATGATTGGTTGGTGAAGGTTTTTGGGTGCGATCGCCGCTACACCTAGAAAGGCGATTGCTCTTAGCATTCTTGGTCCGCCTTTTTGTGAAAGATAAAAGTTCTGTACCCTTCAAATATATTCATCCATCTATGCGACGTTTTTTAAGTGCTGCCGATTTCTTTGGGTGTAGACTCTACCATCCACATATGATTACAGTCCATTGTGCAAAAATTAGCATCCCGTGGCTAATATTATGTATTCAACTTTTTAGGTCTCCTCTTCAGGACTGAACCACCAATAACAAGAAGGGCCATCCCTATAGAAGGTTCAGGTACTGAAGCCGGAGGAGTGGTAGCAGGCAAACTATATAAAAATGGCGGAGAAGGATTAGCAATTGACTCCCCAAAAACAAATACTTGCTCCGATATAGGCTGAATGTTTTGAGGAACGAACTGCCAGGAATATACGTTTATCTGCTGATCTCCTATAATTTCTATCAGTTGAAATACTGCATCGTTTATCCCAGCTTCAACTGGAATAAGATTTAATGTTAACTCATTAGGATTAGCAACAATAAGTCCTCTGCCAAACCAGCTAGAGTTACTAGGAGTTAATGTAGCTGATACTGAGTCAACAGTCAGAGTAATATTCCAATCAGTAAAAAAGTCAAAATTTTCTACACCAGGAATTATTACATTCCCTAAAGTACCATTTGTAGTTATGGTTCCTATAGCACTACCAATGCCTTGGCTAGAACCGGGAAGTGTATTTGTAAATGAGCGATTAAATTCATATGTAATGTTGGCAGCATCTGCGCCTTGCATTGTCGCCAATATAGACAAACCACAAGATGTAGCTATTAGCGTTGAACTGATGAACCCTAAAGTTTTCATAATTTCTTCCTGTATTTTTACAACAGTTTGTTTAAACAAGTAATACTAGGCGATTTTCTTAAAAATTTAACTTCCGCCAATAACTTAAGATATACAGCTTTTTTTAAAATCTAATCTAGTTAAGCTTTAATCTTTATTCAATCTTCATATTTATTAGACATTGCTTTATACAAACAATATGAAGTTTTTTTAGTAATTTATAAACATTTTTTTGATTTCATTTAAAAAAAATAACCGAGATTTATACACTATTTTTTTTGATTTAGGTATCTTACTTGAGTTGTATTTTATAAATAAACTTGAGGTAGTATTGCCTAAGCTCAATTGGCATCGGGGAGGGGAAACAAGCATGAAATACCTGCGGTTGACGATTACCGACACACTGAGCTTTTGGGATGACTACCTAAGCGGCTACATCCCCGCTTTAGCTTCTTCGCAGACGTTCACAAATTGGTATCGCGTTCCAGATGAGTGGCTTGAAAATAGTACGCTTATTTCTTCCCGACGCGAACAACTGCTAGCACACCTCTACGGTGACAATTGGCTCTTCGGTAATGAGGATGGCTCGAAATATGTTGTCCTGGCGATCTCCGAACACGAGTTGTCAGATGCTGAAAGGGCGCAGCGGTTATGGAGCGGCACAAAAGATACCTGTTATGCCGTCAGCGATGACGGCACTATAGAAAGGGTGAGTCAGGACGCAATGTAAGAGTCTGGAGTATATCTGGTGCATTGCAACACTACTGGAATTAAAGGCAAGGTCAGCCCGCACTTGTTGCGTCATGCCCACGCTTCGCATTTACTAGACAGGGGCGCGCCAATTCATCTGGTACAGCAGGCATTGGGCATGAATCGGTAGCAACTACTTCCAGATATCTGCACGCACGCCCCAACGACAGCATTAGTTTATATTTACCTGGGTAAGAGGTAACTTTCCTTGCATCTTTTTCAAGATTCTGGGATATTGAATTGAAAAAACTAATTCAAATAGAAACTTATGGCAACTGAGCAAGAGCTTCAATCTCTTTTTAATACCTTGGATGGGGATCGAGATGGCAAAGTATCGAGTAATGAGCTTTATTTAAGCCCTGCGTTAAATGCAGTCATTTCAGCAGAAACAGGTACTAGCCCCCAGGTACTGCTAGCGACGTACCACGATGAAGAGGGTAATATTACCTTTGAAGACTTGAAACAAGCTGTTAAAAAAGCAGGGAATTTAGAATAAGCGCGAGCGCCCAGCCCGCAGCGATTGAAATAAAATTATTTATCCAAGTGGATGAGTGTTTTACCTGATCAATGTTTCAGCAGTTCAAGAGCAGAAAGCGATCGCTGACCACGAAGGGTATGGAGCAGATCCATACCCTTCCAATTCGCAGGGATTTAAGCATCAGTTGACATTAGAGGTGTAATGTCAAGTTCTAGTTTTGGTTGTTGAAGCATCGTTATTATTGTCTTTGAAAAGAATTGTCCCCACAGACTATCGCCTTTCCAGCTAGCAGGAAATTTCAAGAAGCAAACCTACAATATATGTTAACAGGCTAAATATTAAACATTGCTTGTAACGCTACTAACTAATTGCTTCTTTTGGCGGCGTTTCAAAAACGAGCCTGCGCCTAAAGTACCAAACGCCAGTAAACCTAGCACTGAATTTGGTTCAGGTACGCTTTCGGTTTCGGCTGCTAACACGCGAAATCGTGTATCGATATTGTCTTGTAGATTACCGTTGGTGATAGCAACCCCACCTGGATACGGATCTCCTAAATCAGAGGCAATGCTCAAACCCCAACGAACCGTATCATCTTCTACAATCGCCGTGTAAGTATCACCCACCGTTAAAGCAATATAAGAAAAATCTACGTCGGCATACCCCTCAAATCCATCAACAAGATCGTCAAAAACTCCACTTCCTAAGAAAACACCACTTGTTCCTTTGTATAGGTTTATGGTTATAGAAAAATCATTCGGTGCAGCAGTTGGATTAAAATCTTTAATATAAAACCCTATAGATTTAATGAAAGTATCTTCTGCTGTAAACGTTTGACCGATAGGTGAAAAAGCCAGTATTTGATAGGCACCATCAGTTTGATCTTGAATGATGGAAGCTGCTGAAGCTTGTTGTATCTCTCCCAGCATTCCTAGTGCGATAAATGCTGCTCCGGCAGTAGCCACTGATAAATTTTTCATGGTTTTAAATACCTTTGTGTGTTTTAAAAAAACAGGTTCGCAGACTGTATCAGTCTATCCGCATAGGCACGGACAGCAGTAGTTTACATTTGTTAGGGTAGACAGCGATCGCTTTCATACCTCATTCTTTGTTTAACTGTGCTAGCAATAAAAATGCTTGTTGCAGTTATTGTCAAAGGCATGAAGTTTTAGATTTAATAAACCTTATTTGAGTATTTCCCTTCAATAATACGTATATTCAGGGACATAAAAATAAAGTTGTTGTAAAGTAACGTTTGATTTTAGTAAATTTATGATGATTCTGGTTTTAAAATTCCTTTCGTCCTATCACCAAAACAAAATACCCAATCTCCTCCATCTTTCAAATACCGAAGGTAAAGGCGAAGCAAGGGAGGGCTGTCAAGGTCCTGTGGCGCAATGTACTGGCAGCCAACTAGATTGAACGCAACCAAGCTTAGCCAGAACATGACATTAGGTGTGTAATGTCATGTTCTGGTTTTGGTTGTTGAGGCATTGTCATTGAGGGGTGATTGTCTTTAAAAAGGCTAGTTTTCACAGGCAATAACTTTCAGTTCTGGCAGGGGATGACGTAACATCCTCCGCCAAGATATCAAGTTCGACTTGACTGAGACATTTGAGATGCATCTGTTCTAAATCATTCAATACTGCACTCGCCTCATTATCAAACTTGTAGTATTCAGTTAAGCTCCCTAATCGATAATTAAACGGCTGGTAACGATGCTTGAAATACAGTTCAACATTGCCCCTGTGTTCCCAAGTCCCCAGTACCTTAAGTTTCACAGTTTTGTAGTGCGAGCGCAAATCTCGCCTAATTTCTAGCATTCGTTCTTCAATTGTTCGCTTGGTTATGCCAATTTTATATAGGGTTTCACTATCAGCTTTTACTTCTAGATAGTACAAACGATGCTCTAGGATTCTTCTAAGCTGAGTCCGGTATAGCCATAAATCAACTGCTCTTTCTTTCAGATTCAAGGATTTTAGGACTCTGGCGAGTTCCACCTGCCGTTCTATATCAGCTAATTTCTTTAGGATAAGCGGCTCCTGAACTTGATTGAATTCTTTCAAGGGCAGCGCTCCCACTGGAATCATCCCTAGCTGTGTAAATTCGTAGCCGGGAGGATTTTGATAAGGATTTTTCTGCAATAGTTTGGCTTTGATTAATGGCTTGAGGTCAACTGAGAAAGGGATACTCCAGCCATTTGTTCCACAGGATTTCCAAAGTGTTTCGAGCAATTGTAGTGCCTGCCCTGATAGCTCAATATTAAAGTTGTCATACAGTGGGAGGCTAGGAAACTCTCGCTTAACCGTCACGGAACGACAGGTTTGCCCAGTATGAGCGAAATGGTGTTCTTTGACTTGACCCTTCTTAGCAACTAATTTGACTCCACAATAGGGGCAAACTAAATCGCTTTTTCCGCTGGGGACATCAACAATATCAACCAATTTATTATCAGCATTGACCCCAAACTTTAGCAGCCACACATAAGCCATATCGCGAATCACTAAATATTTATCGTTAACTTCGACGGCAGATAAAATCCGGACGCTGAGAGAGAGTGAGCGCGATCGCCCTTCAGGTTCTGGGAACACTAGAACTGTCTCAGATGAGAATGTGTGATGAACAAACTCGCAACTGCCGCTGCCTTAGTCCTGGCCTTAACCATCCCCGCCTCTGCCCAAACCACAGCAACAGTAGTCAGCACCGGCGATGGCGATACGCTCCGAGTCAAGAGCCAAGGGAAGGTTGTCACGATTCGGATGGCTTGCATTGATGCGCCAGAAACAGGACAGCGCCCTTGGGGTCAGCAATCAGCGGCGAAGCTCAAACAACTTCTCCCCCCTGGTAAAGCCGTGCAGGTTCGGGAGATTGAGCGCGATCGCTACGGGCGGACTGTCGCTGAGTTGTACCTGGGAAAACAGTCAGTAAACCTGCAAATGGTTAAGCAGGGGCAAGCTGTCGTGTATCGCCAGTACCTCAGCGGCTGTGCATCCACAAAGAATCAGTACCTTCAGGCTGAAGCCCAAGCCAAGCAGAAAAAGTTGGGATTCTGGAATCAGCCCAAGCCAGTCATGCCGTGGGATTTTAGGAAGGGGCAATCAACAAGTAATCAGCCATCTTCTAATACGAAGCCCAAACCAGCCCCATCTGCCCAACAAAACTGTAGTCCAGCTTATCCAGGCGTCTGCATTCCCCCTGGCCCACCGGATCTGAATTGCCCAGATATCTCCTATCGAAATTTCAAGGTTCTGCCTCCCGATCCGCATGGCTTCGACCGCGACAGCGATGGGGTTGGATGCGAAAAGGGGTAACAGTAAAGTGAGGAGCGATCGCGCTCATCGAGGCTCACCAACCATCTTAACCAAACGGTGATGACTAATCCTTAAGGAGCTGGTGACGAGCGATCGCAACACTTCAATTCTCCACCCGAATCCTCTCCTCGAATTCGTAATGCAGGGAGTTTTCAGTAAATATCCTGAACCTGGTTAAGTTCTAGCAGAGCTAGGGTGTAGCAGATGATATATCGTTCGCTCTTCGTAATTCCCAAAGCATGATCTCTGGGAAAAGAGGGAATCGCGCTGTTTAACGAGAGTTTTAGGAGATATTGTTTATGGCTTTAATGGTTCCCGATTCTGTCCCACCAAAAGCCAGCCAAGGGGAGAAGCGCCTCTACAAGACTTTGCATTACGAATTACCAGACGATTGCTATGTTTGGTATGAGCCGCGAGTGAATGGGCTGTACCCTGACTTTATTGTTTTAGGACCAACGCTAGGACTGCTGATACTGGAGGTCAAGGGATGGAGTGCTAGCCAAATTATCCAAGCCGATAATCAGTTTTTTCAAATTGAACAAGACAGCAAAACTCTTAGTCAGCCATCTCCATTGAGACAGGCTAAGAGCTATCAAGATGCTCTGATAAATAAGCTAAAAGGTTACTCAGTTTTAACTCAAGATGATGGAGATTATCAGGGCAAGTTGACTTTTCCCGTAGGTGTGGGTGCAATCATGACCAACATTACGGAAGCTGAAGCCAGAGACGGAAATATTTACCCACTATTAGAAAAACCTCAGGTTGCTTATCGCGATGAACTTCTAGAATGGGACGGCATTGACGAACGAGCATTGATGAAGCGCTTAAGCAATATGTTTACTGTGCGCTTCAACTTTATGCCCCTGAGTGACGACCAAATTCATACCATTCGCGGTATTATCCACCCAGAAGTCGGCTTTAGAACAGAACCCGCCACACTTAAGAGCGTTCCAGAAGGGTTTCACCTCAAACCCAACGCAACTATCATCAAAGCTCTTGACTACAAACAAGAGCAACTTGCGCGAGCGCTTCATTCTGGTCATCGTCTATTCTGTGGAGTCGCTGGATCGGGAAAAACGTTGATTCTGCTTTCGCGTGCCAAGTCCCTCGCTAGTGGACTATTTAACCAAAAAGTTTTAATTCTTTGTTTTAACATTACTTTGGCTGCTTACCTGCGTTCGCTGATCGCAGGAGACAGCAACCCCCTGTATCGGGAACGGATCGAGATTATCCATTTTCATAAATGGGCAAAATCAATTCTTGGCATACTGCCCAATCCCCGGTTTTATGACACCGATGAAGACTATGACGAAGATTTAGGCCTTCGCTTGTTGCAGGCGCTTGAACAACTTCCCCTAGAACTGAAATGGGATGCGGTTCTAGTTGACGAGGCACACACCTTTTCACCCAGTTGGTTTCGATGCTGTACGGCGGCCCTCAAAGATCCGGAAAATGGAGATTTAACGATCGTCTCGGATGGCTCGCAAAGCTTTTACCAACGGCGTCAGTTTTCATGGAAATCCGTTGGCATCAAAGCTCAAGGGCGCACCAAAAAGCTGAATCAAAACTACCGCAACACGGAAGAAATCCTTTCAGCAGCCTGGAGTGTCGTACAGCCAACCAATATTGAGGACGAGGATGTAGATGATGTGACCTTTCCGGTGATTAAACCGAGTGCGGCGCTACGGAACGGTCAACGCCCCATGCTGCACCTGTTACCCAATCGTCAGGCTGAGGTTGAAGCGGCGATCGCTCAAATTCAGACACTTGTTTTAGAAGGTTTCCAACCCAAAGACATCGCCATCATCTATCGCTACAAGGGTCAACACGAACAAGCTTCGTTCGATTATTTAATGGAGCAGCTCGAACGGTTGGGTTTTGGTTCCTATTGGGTCAACCAGGATAAATCGGATTACAGCACTCAGCGCCCAGGCGTCAGAATCGTTACCGCTAAGTCTGCATTAGGCTTGGAATTTAAAGCGGTGTTGATTCCTTGGGTGCAGCAGTTTGGAGTTGGCGATCATCAAACCAGATCCCAGCGAGAGCTTTATGTTTCTATGACCAGAGCGCAGGAAGTGCTACATCTGTTTGGCTCTGGAGGTTTTGACATTCTCAAGAATTTGCAACAGAGCGAGCGCTTAGATGTCGTTCAACGTTCGGCGTAGTTGAAACGTGTTAGTGCAATCGCACTCCTAGAAAAGGTGCGATCTCCCTCAGTTCTGGCAGAAACTTGAGTAAACCAACTGCGAGACTATGGCGAAGATCGAGAGAGCGCGATCGCGCTCTCGCTCGATCGCGAGTAATCCTTTTATAGTGTTGCCATACATCCTACGGAACCAGATAGCGCTCGCTGTCTCAACTTCCGACTTCCTACCGAATGAAGCTTGATTTCGGAGCGCCGAAATCAAGAGGTCGATCGCTGTCTCGACTTCCAACCCCCTGCCAAACCGGAAGAACTGTGGGCAGCAGAGGGAAAGAGATTCGTTCAGGGGGAAATATAGCGAAGCTGCCACCGGGGCAAAATAACGCTTGAATTTCCACCTCATGTGCTTTGTGGCACTTTTTTTCAACTAATTGACACTACACTCGTGGGACAGAGCGCTCAATTAATGCTTTTCACCAAAAGCTGGGAATTTCCCAAATAATTTGTTATCTAATATTCGTTAATACCCTACAGCAGCCCCGTCCCCGCGTGGATCGGCACCACCATATTTTATATTGGTTGCCGGCTCAATGAGAATTGCACCTGCGTGTCCCATTGTATCTGTGTAGTTATCTACTACCTTGACTGGATGACCTCTTTGAATTAACTCTTTGACCACAGTTGGCGGCACTCGTCCTTCAATTTTAAGGTCATTAGAGGAGGCTCCCCAAGTACGACCTTGCAGCCATCGCGGGGCTTCAATCGCATCTTGGACACTAAATCCGAAGTCTACAATCCGAGTTACAAGAGCAGCTTGAGTTTGTGGCTGTCCTTCTCCCCCCATTGTTCCATAGACTAAATAGGGTTTCCCATTTTGAAATAGCATTGCCGGATTCAAAGTATGAAAAGTTCGCTTTCGCGGTTCTAAATGATTAACATGCTTTGGATCTAGAGAAAAAAAACTCCCTCGATTTTGTAGCAAAACTCCCGTATTTGCAGCAACAATCCCCGCTCCATAGTCATGGTATATGCTTTGAATTAAAGATACAGCGTTGCCATCTTTATCAACCACACCCAACCAGACCGTATCGCCTTTTGGATCGAGGAGCTTAGCTTCTTTAACAGCAACTCTCATCTTGATACGTGCTGCTAAATCCCTACCATGCTCTTTAGACAGAAGCGTACCCAAAGGAATATTCACGAAGGCTGGGTCGCTAAGATACTTGTCTCTGTCAGCGAAAGCAAGTTTTGTTGCTTCTACTATCGTGTGGTAGTAATCAACTGTGCCTTCCCCCATCTTCTTCAAGTCAAAGTTGTTGAGGATGTTAAGAATCGAGAGAGAAGCCATTCCCTGTGTATTGGGTGGAAAATTATATGCTTTGTATTTACGGTAGTCTGCTGAAATCGGCTC
This sequence comes from Trichocoleus sp. Lan, assembly GCF_039961855.1. Lineage (NCBI taxonomy): Bacteria > Bacillati > Cyanobacteriota > Cyanophyceae > Leptolyngbyales > Trichocoleusaceae > Trichocoleus > Trichocoleus sp. Lan. Next base: position 30,846 of record NZ_JAMPKA010000030.1, read on the forward strand.
AACCCAATCAGCCGTGTGTGATGCAAAGTCTTCTAGAGTTAAAATACCTCCGTTAGCTGCTAAATCTTTGATAATATTTTGAGCAATTTCACCCTTGTAAAATTCAACAGCTCCTTTTTCAGAAATTGCTTTCAGGGTTTTAGCAAGCTGTGGCTGTTTAAAGACTTCACCAGCTTGGTAAGACTCACCGTTTGACTTAAGATAGGTCTGCTTAAAGCCTTGAAAGCGTTGAAGGTTGCGGAATTCTTTGTCCTTCTCATCAATATTCGTTTTAGTCCAATAGTTCTGACTAGGAGTTACTGGAAAGCCATTTTCTCCATAGCTAATGGCAGAATCAAACAGCTGACTCCAAGACAGACTATTCCCCATACTTTGTTGAGCATATTTATAGGCTTCTCCCCAACCAGAAACCGCTCCCGGTACTGTATTGGCTGCTAAATAGCCTCTGGAGGGGATTTTTGTATAACCTTTAGCTTGATAGAAGTCGATTGTTGCTTTTTGACCAGCTCTACCGCTGGCATTTAAGGCTTTTAATTCGCGAGTTTTAGCATTATAAATTAACCAAAAGTTATCTCCTCCAATACTGTTCATATGCGGATAAACTACTGCTAACGTTGATGCAGCCGCGATTGCAGCATCTACAGCATTTCCATCCTGTCTGAGTATATCTAAAGCAGCTTGAGAAGCTAAATAGTGAGGGGTCGTTACCATGCCATTCATTGACATAGTAGTTGGTCGATTAGCGGCATTCGCTACATTAATTTTCATAAGCGTTGAGACAGCTACCAAAGCTGGGGCAAAAACGCTTGAAAAACTGAATGCACTTGTCAAAGCAATGACCGTCACTTTTTTCCTAGCCAGATACATCGAGAAGCCCCTTTAGTAATTACCCTGTCCCTATACGACTCACATTATTAAGATACTTTGTTGGAGAAATTAGTATTGAAATTTACAACTGTAGGCAATATGCCGCTTTTAATCTATAGTAACCACTGGGTTAGTTACTATTACTACTCAAACCTCATACACAAGAAGCAGCAGCGCCAGGACGATATAAATTTAAGTCGCTTAATAGAAAGTTTATTGGGTGAATGGTTAGAGCAGAGGAAAGACACAGATTGACCTGAGCCAATTAGCTCAGCACTACCTAACGGCTTAAGTGGAGCTAAGGGCCAATAACCCGCGGATCATTAGAGATTTGATTAAACGGTTTGATACCACAAAGTATCTGGAAAAGCAGTAATCTGTCCAGTTCTCGGAGATTCGCTAGAGCGCGATCGCCCTTACCCAAATGGTTGACCCCAGCGCTGCCAATTTTCCTTGTTAAACGGCGACTTCCATTTTTGAATCAGCGCTTGCTCCAGCTGCTGTCGGGGTTGAACTTTAGCTGGTGCATCCCACCAAAAAGCCATACTTACGGCTGTCTTCAAGCCGTACTGATAGTGTAAATCCTGGTACTTTTCAATGTACCGCTTACAGTCATGGGTGCCTTTCCAGCGCTTGGAAGACTGGCACGTCTCACCGATGTAGAGGATAAGTCCAGCAGCGTTATCCAGAACAAAATAAATGCACGCCTCTCCCGCTCCATCCACTGGCAACCGATAGAACAATGTCGGACACAGGCGGAGGCTGAAGGGATCTATTCGGTCTGGCTCGCAATGCGCTGGTGGAAAGTCAAGCTCTGCGAAATCTAATAATGTAACCTGTTGTGCTGGCTTACTGTCCCTAGCGCGTTGCTGGTGAGCAGCAATCTGTCCTTTCCACCTCACTAGAGCATCAGCGTCCATTAGCAGCATATTGGGTCTGTTCTTCCGAGTGGAAGGGGGCTGCGCTGCCGAGAACAGTTCAAGCTGATTAGGTTCCAATGGAGTTTCTTGCTCGTACTAACCAGCTAATGATAAATCCCCTAGAAAAAAAGTGACAGATGCAAGGTGCGCTCGCCCTTAGTTCTAGGGGAAACTTGAATAAACTGCTTTAGTGCTATGCCAAAAATTCCCGAGTGCGATCGCTGTTTGCTATACGCCCACAATCCATACTTTATTTGTGCTGTTCACCCGTCTGGGGTAGAAAATGACACCTGCCCAAACTTCATTCCAGACCCTAACGCCGAACCAGAAGAATTGTGGGAGCCGGAGGGAGCCAGTTATTACAATGGCGAGTTAATGAAGCAACCGAAACCGCGTTGGACACCCCTACAACAGTTGGAGATGCTGGACTATCACCCAATGTTTACGGGTAGGTGTCCGCAGTGCGAGATGCCGTTTGATATGAAGAAAACGCCCCCGGTGCATTGGGATTGCCCACACTGTAGATGGGTGGATGATAGTGTGTAAGCGATCGCACTTGGCAATTCCATGAACAATTCAGAAATCGTTGACCAACTAAAATCAGCATCCAATGGCTTGCTATATATGAGTGAGTCTGACTATCCCTTTGAGATTTTCTTGTGGGAATCCTCAGAACTACAACCGCTGACAACACAAAAGATTCTGCAACAGACAGGTCATCCTCAAACTACGCCTATCGAAGTCTCAACTGTTGATAATTTCTTTAGGGTGGCAACGACTGAACAAGATTGGTACTCTAAAGAGGAAAAAGCTACGCTCCAGAAGTACCAAGCTCTCGTGCAAACCCTCAAACAAATTCTGAGTAACCCAGAAGTATATCGCCTGGGTGAAATAGAGATTGATGTTTATATTGTGGGTCAAACTCCCGCGGGTGCTTTAGCAGGGTTGTCTACTAAGGTGATAGAAACTTAAAACTGTTTAGCGCTCACACCCAAAGCCATCATTGTCTCCTCCATCAGGCGTTGTGTGGGTCTGGTGGCAATACCTTAAAGTTTTTGAATTCAACATCGCCACAATTCAAGTCTGGGGGTGGAGGTGGAATACAGACATCAGGATAAGCCGGACTACACTGCCGCTTGTGCTGTGATTGTGGGAGTGGGAGATTCTGAATTGAGTTGTCTTTGAGGTGTCGGTTCAGAATTCACGCTGATAGTTTCACTATCTACCTTAGACTCAATCACCTTTTGAATAGAAGGGTTCACGTTAGAAAGGAAGTTGTAACCCGTCAATTTTTCGATGACATCAACACTGACTCTGTATCTTCTCCAATCATTATCGATTGCATCTTGATTAGGGATATTCACCCCAATCAGGCGAGTGTTAGCAGTAATGTTGTTGATGCCAGCGCCCGGGCGATCCAGCACCACAATAATCTTCCAAGTTGATGAGGGAATCACGACCTTACCTTTAAGCGGTTGCTTTTGAGTGCCGAATGGTCCCGCGATGATATAAAGTTCCTTGCCTTGCCTCACTAGCTCCCGGCTATATTCTTCTAGGTCGCCCCAGGTGTTTCGATTGTTATCAGGTGTCTGGGGCATCATATTTACCATTAAAAATGTGGCGGCGTTATCCTCTACACTCCGAGTGCGGTCAGCGGATGGGACGATATGCCCCCGGTCATATCCAGATCCCGAATACATCGTTGGCGTCACCTTCTCCCAACCCGTGGGGAGTGTTAGGTCAGGGCGAAAGTTGTCTTGGCGGTCGGTGTTCCCTAGCCACGATTGGTTCAGCTGCCAGCTAGCCCAGTTTGCAGTTCCCTTGCTTCTGTTATAAGACAACACATATTGAGGCTTCACCATCAGGTAGTTATCAGGATTCGCAACGCTGCTGATGGCGTTACTCGGATTGCCTAATTTGAGATGAATGCTCGTTGAGGAAGGTGATGGTTTGGGAGTGGCGGTTGGGGCTGGCGGCGTTGGTCTTTGTGTTGTTGAAGATGGCTCCTGAATCGGGCATCCCTGAAGCAATAAGACTAAAACAAACGTAGCTGCTAAAGTTTTCAACCGAGCCAGATTCATCATAAGTGTAAAATGCCTCAAAAACTTGTCAAGGCGAAAGGCTTCAATGTTTGTATCAAGATTAAATGCCCATAAAGAGGACGCCCCAAAAAAGTCCGATTTTTACATCAAGGCTTTTCTAATTAATTGCACGGACTCTCTACCTTGCCTACATAAACAGACTTTCGCTTCCCTGCTCTCCAATAGCGTAGATATCGATAGGGACCACAGCCATTAATTATCTTTTCTTCCAAGTAACCAATACTGCCGTTACGTCCCCGACCCTGATTAGGGAACGCTGCCTCCTCAATCGGCTCCGGTATCGGTTCCATTGCCTGTAGTAACCCGTCGATAATCGCTTTCATCTCTTCGAGTTCATCCCGGTTCCATTTTGCCTTCTTTGGGGGAGAAGTCAGAGGGGTTTTTTCTCGGCATGGCATTTAGGGTGCAAATAATCAGCCATAACCTTGATTATTGCACCCTAAAAGTTTAGGGTGCAATATTCAGACAATTTATCGGCAATATTGCACCCTAAATCAACATCAGAAGCCGCAACCGCTTTAGAAATGTCGATTGACACATTTTTTTTGGGAATTACACTTCCTAGAAAAAATCCGCAATGTAGAGGGGTGAGTAGTATCCAATATGTTGGAAAATTCCTGAAATCTTCAAATTTAGTTGAATTCGGCTACAAGATATCGAGGCGGTTAGGCGATTGTTTTGACTTCGCCAATAGTATCTACTGTTCATTTCACCTCATAAACTACCGCTCAGTTTTGAGTTGAGTTTTTTTTACCTAATCAATTTCTCGATTTTCGGCCTCCACTAGAACTCACTCCTAAACTTCCACTAGAACTATTAACTATATTCCCTGGGTTTTCCCTTAGTCCAACACTAGGGGAGCTAGCTCCACAACGCGAACCATTGGTAGCTCTATCTTCCGGATTCATGCACAGACTAGAACTGCTAGAAACACTTAAGCTACCGCCTGAAATGTTTAAGGGGCTATTGACAGAACTGTAATAGTTTTCTTCAAAGCCACAAATTCTAGACAAGTCCAAAGTGCTTCCATTATCTAGTTGCACATAACAAACGGGATTAGAATTTTTTGCCACTAAAGGATACATAGATTCCATTGGCCCAGCAGAAGCAATTCCAGGTAAGGCAACAATTGCAACACTACAAAAAATAGATGGCAACTGAAAGCATGTCATGACAACGCCTTTTTCTAAAAAACTGAAAAGCTATAACCAGATTTTTTAGGGAACTTCAATGGTATTGGTTCCGCAGTCGATGTAGACAGGGTCGCCAACTGCGTTGTTTAATGCATCTCTCCAAATTTCAGCTTCTCCCGAACCATTATCGCTGAAAGCGACGACCAACAAGGTTGATGTTGGGCCTTTGCAAACTGGTTTTGGATTGCTGACGCAGTACATGAAAACTCCCGTTGTTCCTTGCGGGTATGCTGTCATCAAAAAGGTAGTATTGGAGATGGCATCGAAAGTAGCTGTGCTGCCTGTCACCTTTAGGATGGCGTCTTTAACGTAACTCGTACATGAGCTAGGATGTACATTTAAATGTCTCGATGTCTGTGCCCAGCCCGGAACAGCTATTGCAGGAGATTGAGCAATCAGTAGTCCTGATATAAGTGAGCTAAAAGAGAGTAAATGACTAAGTTTCATATTTGCCATGTCAGCCACATCTACTAATTACTCAGGAAAAAAAGTTAAGAAATTATGTGAAGTAAAAAAAATTAACATTGAGCGCTGCTATTAAGTTCTGGTAGTCCTAAAGATGTAAGGATGCATTGTAGTAGTGGACAAAGTGCCACACTGCACCAACATGATTCTCTAACTTCTTGGAAAACGACAACGTCTTTCTCACTAACCGGGATACTCGCTGCCGTAAGGTGCAATTGAAGCGCTCAATTAAGCTTGTTTGACCACTGTCCTTGCCCACACTAGCAATGTCGTTGGCTGGGGAAAACCTCATTGTAGGCAGACCAGAAATCGGTATAGGAGACGGCACACTGTCGATACACCCCTGGCAAGCTGTCCCATAATCCTTGGGCACCCTCACGAGAGCGATAGCGAAGCGCTGACTTGTCAGTTCGCCGACGTACACGCCGACAATTTCTCGGGTATTGACATGTAATGCTAACCAAATCCATTGCTTGTTGCCCTTATTAGCCACAAATGACCACATCTCGTCGCATTGAATCGTCAAGCGCCCCTTTTTTTAGCCGATACCTCGACTTGTCGGGGAATCGCTTCGTATTTCCCATTGACATAGCTCTGGAGCCAGGGTTCTGAAACACCCGTCACTCTAGCAATTCCAGAAGCAGGAATCTTCTCCAACAGCAGTTTGTCAATCAGGGTTTTAGTAGTTTGGTCAATGATCTTGTTCTGCGGGTCTTGCACAAATTGTCTGCCACACTCACGGCACTTGAAGTTCTGTTTGCCGTTGTGAATTTTCCCATTTTTCACGGTATGAGTAGACTCACAAGCAGGACAAGTAGGATGGGGATTGGACATCGAACAACAGCAGTAACTCTACCTTCTTATCCTTACATCTTTAGGACTACCTAAGTTCTTAGGGGTATACGTGTTTCGCAACTCTGAAATGAACGGGAGAAAACCAGGGTTAATCCTACTAGAGGCAAAGTCAAACAATTCTGAGAAACCCAGACCCATTAAAACGCCAAAATGATAAGTTTTTAAAATCGGTTACTTTGCCGAAAATGTTCTTAATTCAGCAATGTTAGATAGTTTCGTCTACGGGGTTCTCAAGGGTTGAAGTATTTCCACAACTACTAATCCACTTTCTTTGGCGGCAAAGTTAGGCTTAGCGTATGTTTTGGCTCGGTTGCTACTCACCTGTCTCAATTTCATACCAAATACAACAACAAACCTCGCCCTGTGGCTGGCGAGGTTAACGGTTCATCTCTGAAATATGCAATTAACTACTTGGGATGCTATTGATTTTTCCTATTAGAGCCTAGCTGTAATTTCAGTCCACTAATTTTTTATGGATTTTTCAATTCCATCTCCAATTCCAGCTCCAACACCAGCTCCAACAATAATTCCCCCTACTACACCAGGACCACTAGGCCAACCTGCCGCAGCTCCTGCCGCAGCTCCGAGAATTCCCCCAGCTATTTTTCCCAAAAGACCACCTCCAACAATAGCAGCTTGTTCTTCAGACAACAGCTCAGCAAACATTTCGGAATTAACAGGATGTAAATCAGGAATATTGATATTAGCCATTTTAAACTTCCTCAATTTAAAGCTTACAAATATTAGTCAGGCTTTTTCTTGACTTTTATGCAGAACTTCAGTGTAGGTAAAAAATATTTACAAATAAATTTTCTGGATAAGCAGAGTTAACTTGTTGTTCTACATTCATCAAGTTTTAGTTGTAGTTTCACTTTTGTATTTGTGAATAAATATATACATCAACAAGTCAGCGGGATACAGATATCCTCGGTTTTACAACCACTTGGCAGCGGAAGTGAGCCAGCTTGCTACCAAGGAGAAACAGCCGCAAAGCATCTGTGGTGGAATAGTCCCGAAACTCGGTTTGGGAGCGCAATTGCAAAGGACAGTAACTTGATTACCCCTCAATATACCTGGAAGAAAGTAGCTGGATGCCTAAAGAAAGAAAGCGCGATGGATATAGTAAGGCTATGCAACCCTTCAAAGCTCAACACCTGATTCATGCCCTGCCTTTTATGGCGATCGCCGCCATGATTGGGTTGATTGTCTACCAGCAATGGCAACAAACGCTTCAAGCCCGACCCGATTACGACAGCGCTGATGCAGCCCCACCTCGTTATCCTGCCAAGATTACAGCCAACCGCAACCCATCCTTACCCCAATCCGAGAATTGGAAAGTTCAACAGGTTTTAACGGGTGAAAGCATGATTGTCACCGCTGGCTGGAAGAAGGAGAAACTACGTTTATGCGGGATTGATGTACCGGACTCCCTAGCCGTCGAATCCCGAAACTATCTCAAGGGACTCGTTGAGCAAGCCGAAGGCGCAGTAATTGTCATCCCCACCGGACGCGATCGCTCGAATCGAATGATTGGTGAGGTATTTGTCAGTGCTAATGCAAGCAACCCAGACGAAGAGAAGTTTCTCAATGAAGAAATGGTGATGGCTGGACTGGCTTACCACTACAGCCCCTATTCATCTGGTTGTTTAAATCGAGCAGGAATCATTCAAGCTGAAGAAATTGCCCGTTCTGAGCATCGAGGAATTTGGTTACAGTCAAAGGATGTTTTACATAAATAACCCCAAACGATGACAGAGCCACCCATCTACGACCTCGGCATTACTGACACCGAGTATGCTGCCCTGACAGCCAAAAACTACAATCCAACTTTAGAACGCCAACTCTTGGAGGCAGGAGAAGAGCCATTCCAAGCCTTGAAACTGACGCGATTGGTGGGGCTTTTACAGGATAAACCACCAGAAACCGAGCCAGAGTGGTCAGAGGTGATCGGTGCGATTGAAGAGGTCTGCGGGGAAAAACGTAATTTTGATGAACCAGTAGTGGAGAAGTGAGAGATCGCATCCTTTGTACTAAAGTTAGAGAAGCAGACACCCAGATAAAAGCCAACGTAAAAAGCGCTGGAAAAATTGATTGCACAGCTACAAACAGAACAAGCCAATGGGACGGAAAGCTAAACTCAAGCAAGTCAGGCACTCAGCACAGCCATCACCACAACCAGAAACTAACTCTGACCCGAATGAATTTGTGGAACAGCTAGAAAAGCAAGGCTACCAACTAGAACGGGTTGAGCGTTGTCCTGAAGTACCCAATCAACGAGTAGACCCACAGATGTAGTTGCAAGAGTATCGTGACCTGCCACAAGTGTGCTAATTGGTACAAGTTTTCTGAGTGTAGGCACAGCTCATCTAGTCGATGTCTTCAACAACAACACCAGTGCTAGGGTTGAAATGCAGCAGTCATCCAATATGCTTTGCCTAGTACAAGAGATAAAGCGATGAGCTACAGCATGAACGATGGGTTGGAAGTGGCAAAACAAGCTGCTGCTGACATAGATGCTTGGCTATGCGCTCAACCAGGAACCATTAGCGTCATCAACGTTGAGGATGATCCAGCTTTTCAGAGTCGAGATATTGACTTGATTTGGACAACCCAAAAGGGTGAAGTTTTGGTGGAAGTCAAAGGTGATCGCTGGAATAGGACCAACAACTTCTTCTTTGAAACCCACAGCAATCTAGAAAAAGGAACTCTCGGCTGTTTCCTGTACACTGAGGCAGACTGGCTGTTTTACTATTTCGTGAACACTCGGCTTCTATATAAATTGCCAATGCCCAAAACGCGAGACTGGTTTCGCATCACCATGAATCGGTTTCGGGAACGCTCAACGACAACCCCTGTAGGAAACAGTCGCTACACCACCGTAGGGCGACTGGTGCCAATTCCCACGGTAATGCTGGAAGTTTCGGGTGTCGTCAGGCAGCAGATGTAGCAGTAGACGCTGCCTCATGCGATCGTTATCATGCTGGAACCAGATGGCACTCTCAGCAACAGACGGAAAAGTAAACATTTCGGTGCGCCGAAATAGTTATCCTTACAACGTCTGCTACGATAGCATAAGTAAATTAAGGTGAATCATTTTAACTCAATTCAAAAAAACTAAATTCAAGCGAACTCTCTATGTATCAGAGAGGCTAAACTTATGGACATGGCAAACCGTGTCCCAGTTAACTTAGAAGGCTTAAGAGAGCGCATAGAACATGCACGCTCTGATTCTGCATGGAAAGAATTATCGCTATCCAAAAAGGTCAGAATCCTTTTACAAGAGCGATTAGAGGAGGTTGAACACCAGCATCCAAAAGCAACCCCTTCACCGACTGTTAGCAAAGGGGAATAATCAGCGAACACGCCAAAACCTATGACACCAGAAAAATTAGACGAAATTGACCAGAGGCTTGAAGCTCATGCAGAAGCGATCGCTCAGTTGAGAAATCAACAACAGACGAACACTGCCACAGTTACAGACTTACAGCGCGTAACGTCTGAACTGCTAGATATTGCCCGACTGCATCAACAAGCATTGAGGGTGTCGCAAGTGAACGCCGATAGAGACAGAGCAGTGATAGTTGAAAATCAAGTTGAAATCAGACGCATCTGGGAATATCTACTTTCAACCCGCAATAATGGCAACAGACATTAACGTCGCAAATTATTCGACCTTTACAAATAAAGCTAAGGCGTAGTATAAAGACGATCGTACCTTTGTATCAAGTTCAAGAATGTATCCCTTAGTGGATATTTGTTTCAGTCATTTAAATGACTGAAAAATCAGCCCAAAAATCAGCAAAAAAAAGGAGGTAAGTTACTCGCTAAAACTTGGTTCATTTGAAAGAACCGAAGTTATCGGCAAAAAATAACTCACCAACCCAAACATATGTTTTTCAATACACTCATGGTACCCTGACTCCCGGTAATTGTCCATGAAGTGTAGGGGTAGTTCCCAAAGATCCTACTGCCTATCCCAAATTAGCTAAACCAAATTCAAGTGAAATTCGGGGAGTGGTTGATGAAGAACGCCGGTAGACGCCGGAACTTTTCTATTGGATTAAAAATTTTTGGCGGGTGACTGCCTCATCAAAAGTGAGGAACCCGTTCATGTCGAAATCACCATCAACAACCGTCAGAATCAAGTCCGCACCCGTCTCCCCCGACAACCAGAGGAAAGGGGCAGCGAAAGAACATCCAAAAACTAAATCCGCTCAGTCTATTGATTTAGTTCAAATTTTAGAGAGCGAAGTTTACCCACGCTTGTCGCCAGAAAAGATTTACAGTTGGGGGGGTCACAATTTCCAACGGGGTAGCAACTGCTTACGGGGTAATCCACCGTGGGGTGACAGCAAATCAGGTACGAGCTTTGCAGTCTTTGAGGATTTGCACTTTCTGGATTCTCACAACGGTAAAGAATCAGGAGATCCAATCAAATATCTTTACAGCCAGAAGGTTAGGCGCTATGAAAATCCTAGAGGTCAAGATTGGATTGATACAGTCAAAGAGCTGTTTAGTTTAGCTGGTGTCCCGTTCCCTGAACGTGAATGGAACCCCGCCCAAATCAAACAAGCACAGCGGCGCGAGACACGTCAAGCCATTCTCAAAGCCGTTGAGGACTATTGTGCCGATATTCTGTGGACACCCAGAGGCGATGCACAAAGAAAGCATCTAATTGAGGAAAGAGGATTCACTGAAGCAGGACTAAAAGACCTTGGAATCGGTGTGTATACCTCAACCAAAGAAATCAAGGAAGTCTTGCAAGCGAAGGGATTAGACCTGGAACTTGCTCAGCAAATCGGCGTGTTGTCCAAAAAGTGGGAAGGTTACATCACCTTTCCTTGGGCGAATTCTTATGGTCAACCACTGACCATCTACGGGCATCAAAGTAAGACATGGGCTGACGCAACAGGGAATCCCAAGAAGTATGCTCTGTTTAATCCCAAAGATAAAAGTGGAGAATGGTTACATACCAAAGAGTCACCTTACCTGCTAAACAGAGCAATTCGCGCTCGCCACAAGGAATTAATTTTAGTTGAAGGCATTACGGATGCTGCGATAGCTCATCAGCAGGGTGACACCAGGGTTGTCGCCTGCGCTGCGGCAATGCTCTCCAAGGAGCAAGTACAAACGCTGATGCGGCAGAAAATAGAACGAGTAATTATTGCGTTAGACCCTGATGAAGCTGGAAAAGCTGGAATTGGTTCTTGTATCAAACGCTTATTGGATGTAGGCATTAGTCCATACGTTGCTCCTCAGCTCTCTGACGGTTTAGACCCGGATGAATTTATTCTCAAGTACGGAATAGAAGGTTGGAATGCACACATAGCAGAAGCAAAACACGCTTTCACCTGGACAGCAGAACAAATCATCGCCAGTGGCGACCTGTCCAGTGATAAAGGCAAAGAAGACATTTTGAATCAATCCCGGTGCTTTGCGCGTAACCTGAAAGATGATCCAAACGTGGAGTTATTTTTCTGGAGTGTGATCGCTAAAGCCTTGGATATGGATACCAAAACGTTCCGCAAAAAGCTTGAAGAGCAATGGAAAGTACCGGATGAATTCATCGACCCAGACATTCCTCAGTCAAAAAGTAAGACTAAGTACCGCCACTCAGTTATTGAACGACATTGGGGGAACCATCTAAGGCTAAATGAGCTGAAAAACATTATCGAACTTGACGGGAAGCCTCTAGAACTGGATACAATCGCAATCCAATTGGGGATTGAATTGGATGAAGATATCCCCAAGGAACAAGCGATCGCAATTTGTACCGTCATTGCCAAAGCTAACTCTTACAACCCTGTTAAAGATTACCTGGAAAATTGCCTTCGGAAACACGCCCCGATTGACATCGACAACCTAGCCACCCGCTGGTTTGGTACAAGCGATGACCTATCAAATATCTACCTCAAACGCTACCTAATTGGGGCTGTAGCGCGGATTTATCAGCCCGGTTGTCAGAATGACACATCGCTCATTTTGCAGGGCAAGCAAGGCTTTAAGAAATCCACTTTCTTCAGAGTCTTGCACCAAGGCTCTAAAGTCCGCGAGTCGCATGAAACCTGGTTTGACGACACGATGTCTGATGTCTCAAACAAGGATGAGCGCGACAAACTGCATCGGTTTTGGTGCCTAGAGTGGAGTGAATTAGAAAGGGTACTTCGCCGAGGCGATGATGTAGTCAAAGCATTCTTGACCAGCAAAAGTGACACGTACCGACCCCCTTATGGACGTGAACCCATCACGAAATTAAGGCAGTCAGTCATCGTGGGAACAACAAATCGTGATGAATTTCTAAGCGATGATTCAGGCGATCGCCGTTTCTGGACTATCAAGATTGAAAGACGCATCGACTCAGAGCAGATTGAATCTGAACGCGATCGGGTTTGGGCTTCTGCCGTCGCAGCATACAAAGCGGGTGAACAATGGCATTTAAGTGATGAGGAACAAGCGCTCTCAGCTATAGCTAATAGCGAATTCCATATGTCAGATGCTTGGGAGAAGTACGTGCTTGATTATGTTCGCAACTTACCCCAAGTCACGACCGCTGAAATACTGCAAAATGCATTGGACTTGGACAAATCCCGCCAAGACAAGCCTAGCCAGATGCGGGTCGGCGTCATTATGAAGCGCTGGGGTTGGGAGAGAAGAAAAATGAACTGGCAAGGAAGCAGACTTAACGGCTGGGTACCCACTTGCTCTACTGTCCAACCTGTCCGACCTTGTCCGACCTTAGATAATGAGGTTGGACAACCCTCAAATGACGCTACCCCAATGTTTTCAGACTTTGCTGTCCAACCTGTCCAACCTTTTTCTCAAAACTTTTCTCAAAAAGAAGCTACCCCCCAGAAAGATATTTTCAATCAATCCGCACAAACAGAAGGTGTTTCCACCATTGTGGTCGGACAGGTCGGACAGTGCGAATCAGAAGCTATAGAGAGTAATGGTTTTGAAGGTGTCCAACCTAGTGTCCAACCTGATGTCCAACCTCAAAATGAGGCTCAGGAGGTTGGACAAGATGAGATCGAAGGAGGGGATGTAGAGTGCGCTGTTGAGGAGGTAGAATCATCCACTCAACTGTCACTAGGTGTAGAGGCCGAAAAGCCCCTAGTTGAAGTCGTTGAGTTTCAGATATTTGACACGGTGGCTGGGCGTGAGTCATACAACGCAAACTATGCAATGCATGGGTATGTTCAAGAGGTTCAACCTGGCAAGGTTCTGGTTCGTTGGGCTGAGCGGGAAGGTAAGCCAGGGCTTGAGGCAGAGTGGTACAAAGTTTCAGAGTTGCGATTGATTGAATGGGATGGAATTTGTAATGGGTGAGGCGAAGCGACGAAAGCAGCTAGATCCGAGCTATGGAAAACCCAACAAAAGTAGACCAGATGCACGTAGACCCGAATGGGTGTGTAATTTTGGGAATGATTACTTAGCACTAGATACGCTTGATAAATGTCTGGATTGCTACGCATCTGTTGAGGGCATCGAAAGACAAAAAGCTCGACAAGCGTGTTTATTGACAGGATATTGTGAGGGCGATATATGGACGATCCAATGGGACGTTGAGAGAGCAGTAAAGCTACGTCAAACTTTTGCCTTTTATCTCAGCAAGGATGGTACTTTAGCGATCGCTCCCTAGCCATCGTGTTTTAATTGATATGAACCAGTGCCCCGTAAATCTAGGGCTGACTCGTTGATTCGCCCTTGCGAAATTCTGCTAACAACTTAAAAAACGGTCGTAACTAGAAAAAAGTTTTACGTGGAGCGCGATCTTCGGAAAGATGATGTCCCAATTGGAGGAAACTCTACCCAATCCCTCATAACTCTTCATGCAGACAAGTGAAAGGGGGGAGCGATCGCATCCGAAAAGGAACTGCGGCAGCTGCTAGGGTTAGAGAATGAGTGACCCATCTGCCGCAGCCACCGATACTAAATATCCGAAGTGCAGGAGATTTTCTTCTCAGGTGGCAGGGAAACCAAAATTGGGAAAGTGGAATCGTTACATATTCTCTATCCACCAGTCATCTGCAAGTTCTGCGATCAATTCATATTCAGAAGTAATTTGAGCCGCATATTCATCACCCATCTTCTTTGAATGTCCAATCAGTGTTCCAAATGACTCAGTAATATCTTTCCGGCCAGGTTGGCGAATATGCTTTTCTGCAATATGCCTCAGAGCATGAGGGTTAATCCAGCGAGCTTCTCCGAATAAGCTTTGTGTTGCAATTGCAAAAGCCCGACGAACCGTTTCCCAGAAGGTGTCTACCTCAAAAGGCTTACCAAAGGCTTCCGTTTCGTGCTTGCCGAACATAAAGAACAAACGGTTATTGGCTTCAAAATTACTCTTGGCAATTTTCCAAGCATTAATCCGTCGCTCAGCTCCCGACAGTCGCCATTCTTGATACTGGATATATTCTTCTGCTGAGCTTTTCACAAGTTTTGGAAGAATTCCTTGTTGGGCAGCTTTGATTTTTTGGTGAGTGCGTTCTACCTTATCAAGCTTGTAGCCCCAAAGTTCCATCCATCCCTCTGGTGTCCTAACTAATTCCTCAATCAGGGGTCGCCACTTGTACACCCACATATCTAAATCAGGGGTCAAGATAGCGGGCAATCGATAATGCCGAGGCTTACTGTGAGAGGAGTGTTGGGTAGCGCGTTTGTGTTCCTCAAAGTAAGCTTCATAATAGGGATTGCCCTCATCGTCCTCTCGACGGAATAGGGTTTCGTTAAGAGCCAATTTTCTAATTTCCTCCTGCCGAACGGGACAGTAAACTAAAATTTTGACAATTAAATAAGTCTGCCAGGAACGGGCAACCGCTGAAGTTTTGCGTCTTTGAGAATATTTACTGGGTTCTCCTGTCTTTTTGTCACGAGAAGTATTGTAGGGAGCACATAAATTCCTCAGGTATTGAACTACTTGTCGGGCTTCTGGATGGGTTAACTTTTTGCTGGAGCCTTTTTCTGCCTCAAGCTGTTCTTTCTCCTTGGCATACTCTTGGGCGTACTCATTTCGCAAGTCTTGTAAATCTAAAATCAGTGGAATATCCGACCAATTGCGGCGAATAGATTTGTCATAGTTCAACCACTTAGCGATCGCAATCGCTGTTTTAGCCATACTTACACCTGTGGAATGACAAACTCCTCGTGTTTCAATTGCCCAATATGTATATTTGTCCAGTAGGTCTACATCAGTCAGCAGCTCCAATTTGAGTTTGGAGTTAGGATACTCTTGGGCGTACCAGCCTAAGAATGCTAGTATCTTGTCCTCATCATTCTTAAATGTTGATAGCTGGATAGCGTCTATTTTTGGTCTACGGGCTTCTCCATCCTCTCTAGACTGTTTTGGATTGGATGCAGTTCGGCGTATACTTCTGCCTCCGGTTAGGCGAAATTCTTTGAACTCTGCAACTTGCTTAAGAATATGACTGGGCAGATTCTCTTTAGATAAGCCGTAGGGTGAATGTCGTTCTCTAGTTTTTGGTAATTCAGGACTCTTTTCTCGAAACGGAGAAACTGTTGCAACCGGATCGGGAAATAGACAATGCCACCAAGCCTGCTTCTCTAGCCACTGTATGAATTGCCGAAGAGTGGAACGATAGTTTCTCCCAGTACTTCGAGATGTTCTTCCTTTCTCAACAGCTTTTTCAAATTGCCGGTCGAAAATATCCAAGGCTCCGTTGAGTTGGGCAACGGGTAATCGATGGCAAAAGGAAGCAAATTCCTCGACCTTCAAATTTTGTGCAACCGGCTCTAATTCCGGAAAGACGTATTGCCTTAGAGCAATGCTCAGGTACTTATCAAAGTTAATGCCAACATTCTTGGCATCGATAGAGGTTTCCCAGAGTTTTAGGGCACGACCAAGAGTGTATTGTTCCATGTGACCGCAAGGGTAATAAATAATCCAATGGATTTGAATTCTCGAAAAAAGCCCTGAGCTGATGGGCCTGCCAAAGGGCACGAGCTACTCAGTAACTAGAACAATAGTACTATAGGTATGCGCTCATACGTTTTTTGTATGAATGCGTACTCTAAAGAAAGTTACTAAAGTCCTTTTCCATAAAGCATTTTAGCAAGATTCCCGAAGCATGCTTCGGGAATCTGCTCCGTGGGATTGTGGTTAAGTAAGTGAAATTTTATGGTATATATGTACTATTCTTAGGTAGAAAAATGTATGAAAAGTTACTCTCTCAGTCATGTGCTAAATTTATGGCGTAAGTCCAAGGAAGCAAAACTTGTTGCCAATGATTTTGAGAAATACCTCAGCATCGCTTTGAGGTTTTATGTCATTCCTGAACTAGATCCTCAAGTTGAAAATTTGAAACCTAGACAGTTTGCCGCGTACTGCGATGAATTCCCAGCTGCCAGACTCAAAAGTGCTTTAGAAATCTTCAATCAGCAGACGGAAATTGCGATAGAGAACGGGCAAATTTCTGAAGGCACCAAAGATAATTACCGTTCTACTCTCAAGCGATTTTTGGAGTGGATGGAGAGACAAGTTTGGTGGCGCGAGTTATTTCCAGTTCCAGTTACAAGAGAGGATGTCGCTCCTTTTCGAGTCTCGCTAGAGCCAAAACCGACGCGGGGAAAGTTGGCATCCTATGGATTGACATCGAGTCAATTGCCACCCAATGTTGTTCAGCAGATGCAGTAATTTAAGGAGTTTCGGTTAACGGGAGGTCCGAACCTACGCCGCACTGCGCGTTCTCTCCGGGAACGTCGGGAATTTGAAAGAGTTCGCAAGCCCAAAGTCGATCCGGTTAAACCATCTACATTCCAACATGATGAACAAGCCGTACTCCGGTTTCTAGGCTGGTATGCCCAAGAGTATCCTGACTCTGAACTGAGCTTGGAGCTGTTAACGGATGTAAATCTGCTTGATGACTACACTTACTGGGCTACACAAACTCGTGGAGTCAGCCATTCAACGGGCGAACACATGGTTGGCACAGGAATTGCGATCGCTAAGTGGCTCAATTACGATAAATCACAGCGACGTAACTGGACAGATGTCCCGATTGTTCTCCAACTACAGGACTTACAAAGCGAATATTCAGAGATTTATCAACAGGAAAAGCAGGGACTTACACAGAAGAAATGGAAGCAGAAGCAGCTAACCCATGAGGAAGCTCGACAGGTTGTTCAATACGTCCAAAGCCTGTGCGCTCCAAATTATGGAAGACATCATCAACAAACTGGAGAGTTTCTCAGTCACGGGACTCGACCACAATCCGCCGTTGCTAGAGCGTGGCAGACTTACCTAATTCTGAAGCTTTTGGTTTACTGCCCCGTTCGTCAAGAGGAGGTAAGACATTTAAAATTTGGAGAAACTTTGTTTCGCCAAGAGGATGACCAGGGCATTCCTTATTATGTGGTGAAGCTTAAGGAGCATAAACTCTCTTCGAGAACCCACAAACCTCGTGAATATAAGCTACCTGCGATTCTGACCGAAGACCTTGATTTGTGGGTGTACAAGTGGCGACCTCTGATTGCCGAGTCGGTCAATACTTTGTCAGGATGGACAGAGTTTTGGGGTTATGGTGCTGACAAAGTAGAACGAATTCGGGCCAGAGTAGAAGCGGCTCGACAAGGAATTGTCGCTGAAAAGGTAGAAGCTTCGATTGATAAATACATTGAGCAGGAAGAAGCAAGGCTACAAGGAGCGGAAAATCGCGTTGCTGCTTGGGAAGTAGCGAAGACAAACTTTGAGAGCCATAATTACTTATTTTTCATTACTGGTAAGGGAGACCCGAATAGTTTCGGCAAACCTCATTATGTTGCCAGCATCTGGCGCATGGTCAGTCGAGCGATCGCTACAGCTACACTCGCTTTATTCGGAGAAGCTCGATGGACGAATCCTCATGCTTTGCGGCACATTGCGGAGAAACATATCCGCCAAATCGGGAAATCAAATATTGCCCATCAATTCGGAACTTTGCTTGGGCACTCAAAGGAAATGGGTGATGAGTATGCGGCTCAAATTACATCAGAGTATGAGGTGATAGAAGACATCGTGGACGACTGGTGGGAGTGACAACCATAGCATTGTAGTTAAGATTCCAGCGTGAGAATGAGTGGAGGGATCAATCTTTATAATTGGCGAAAACTGACAAGATGCCATACATTTTGCTTGAGTCTATGGCACTCCGTTCATCAATTTTTCGCCTATCCCTTCTAAATGAGGATTACTCCAGAACCTCTGATGAAATCGTCGCGAGTGCATCGAGGGCAAGAGTACTTTTTTGGGTTTGAGCATGACGAGAGTAGATTTTCTGTTGCATTTGTGGGCTATGACCCATCAAGCTAGCCAAAGACTCCATTACTTCCACACTCGCCCCGGAATTCCTCATATGAGCGATCGCCATAAACCGAATCAATTGCGGGCTACAAGCTTTCCCAGTCAAGCGGTAAGCTACCTGCTTAAAAAAACCTGAGAACGTTACTGAGGTAAAAGGGTTGCCATTTTTCTGAAAAAATACGAAATTGTGCGTTGGTTCAAAAACCTGCCGCCAACCACAGCGATTACCCTTTTCATCTACATAACCCTGCCAATTTTTTGCCTCATCTTCATAGCCAAATAACCAAGCCTCTAACTCCGGGTAATACCACTGTGGAATGGGTATAACATGCTTTTCTCCTAGTTTTAAGTAAGTCTTACCCGTTTTAAAATCCTCTGGCCCCAATTCCAAATACCACAGCTCATCCCGCTTTACCAGCGTGCGTCCGAGTTCCAATTCTCTTACCGTGCGGGGGCGCTCCGGAATTGCACTAAAAAAGGCAAAGATTAAATATCGTTGAATAGAAGTAGCGATCGCGCTTTTGGAGCGCTGTTGATTGCTCTTCCCAATGAGCGTACACTCCGCCTTCAGTTGTTTCACACAATCGAGAAACTCCAGCCAGTCTATCCGCTTTGAAGCCTCATCTACTACCCTTTGAGTTGTTTTCGCCCGTATCTGGATATCCCTCATGAGCGATCGCAGTCCCTTGAGCACGCCTTCCTCCCGTCTTGAAGTTCGCTCACGGGAATAGCGCTTTAAAACCTGATGCGTAGAAACAGGTTCAAGAAACCTTACTATCCAGATAAACGCTTTCACTACCTGCAATTCGTAACTCGGAGCGACTTCCCGTTCGAGCCTGAGCCATCGCAGATAATCCTCAATATTTGCTATTCGTAAGGGGGTTGCCTTCTCCCCAAAAGCCTCCTCTGCTCTCAAACCGCTTGTAGAAAACAGTTCGCTTAGTCTTAACTGTGAAAGCGGTACAACCGGAGTGCGATGACGGTGCATCCACCCTAGAAACTGCCGCACCTGAATTAGATAGTTTTTAGCCGTCACCGCTGTGATGGGCTTCACAGAAGGTGATGTTAAAGCACCTGAGGTCATAAACCTGTAAAACTCAGCCAACTCCCGCCCTAACTCTGGCGTAATTTCAGCATCCGTCAACCCATAGCTGGGTTTATGAGAACGGCGTGGAACTCGTACAGTTTTTTCTTGAGCTTGATGAGAAGTCTGGATGGAAGAAGAGTTTGTTTTGGGACTCATGAATTGATAAATAGAACAACAACTCGGAATTGAAGAGCTTGCGAAAGCATTTGCTCCCCACACTTCTCCTCCAAAAAATCTGGTTAATCATCCCTTCCCGATACCAGAGGAGGGGATTTTTATGTCTTTATCCTCAAAAAGCATTGTGCCAAATCTTAGGGAACGATTTTCTCTGTTCCTTCTGTTCCAAGAAAATCGAGAGATTTAAAAATAACTATTGTCATATAATGACTTTAGTAATTTCAATGGACGTTACTCTCTCCTCCTACTAGCGTTAAACCATGACAGAAAGGGTCATCACCACTCACCAAAAAGCTTCGCCAAATGCCCCCCTTGCTGTGGAGCTATTTGCGGGAGTAGGCGGGTTCTCCCTCGGCGTGAAAGCGGCTGGGATAGATGTTGCGTTAGCGATTGAAAAAGACGAACAGACTCTCGCTACCTACTCTCAAAACTTTCCCAAAACGTCCGTCCTATGTGCTGATGTGCAAGAGCTGACGGGACTTGAGATTCGCCGTCTCCTGGAGCTGTCCCAGCGCCAACAAGGGTTAGAGTGGGATGGAAAAATTGGTCTAGTCTTTGGTGGGCCTCCCTGTCAGGGTTTATCCCGAATTGGCAAACGGGATGTGGACGACCCCCGCAATCAACTAATTGCCCATTTCTGTCGCCTGGTCGAAGAACTTCAACCCGTTGCTTTTGTTCTGGAAAACGTCCCCGACTTGCTGCTGTCCAAATACGCCCGTTTAATTGAACCTTCCCTGGAACAGCTACAACAGGTAGGGTACAACACCTGGAGGTGGACACTTAATGCTAAAGAATACGGAGTCCCTCAAAGTCGAAAACGGGTCTTTGTTGGAGGGCTTCGCCACCAAGTTTGTCCTTTGTTACCAGCAAAAGTATCTCAAGTCGTTACCGTTAGGGAGGCGATTGGAGACTTAATATTTCTATCAGAAGAAGCGTTTCCGCAACTCTTCGATACTGATGAATTGCAACTAGACGACAAGCAACTAACTCTGGAAGCCCAACCTTCCGAGTACATACTCAAGCTCGAACAGGTATTCCCTTCACCACCCACAACTAATCCTCATCTGTTCACAGGCTGTTGTCTCACCCGTCATACACCATCAGTTGTTGAACGATTCGAGGCTACCGCACCGGGAACGACAGAGCCTAATAGCCGTTTCTATCGCCCTAAGTGGGACGGAGTTGCCCGAACTTTGAGAGCCGGAACGGGAAGCGACAAGGGACGGCACACCGCGGCCCGTCCGATTCACCCCACCTATGCCAGAGTACTCACAGTCCGCGAGGCCGCTCGCTTGTCCTCTTTCCCGGATTGGTTCCGTTTTCACTGGACGATTTGGCGGGGTATGAGACAAGTTGGGAATGCCGTGCCACCGCTATTGGCGCTGGCGGTGGGGAAAGCCATTTATCAATGTTTGGTACAAATAGAGGGTGCAACAGCTTCTGAGACAGCCACTTTAACCCCGGCGATTGTCTTTGGCACTGCGGTGAGCGCGATCGCAGACATATCGCCCACTCAAAAGCTTGCTCCAGGTGAACATCAACTAGACCCCAAACTCCTCAAGCCCCACCCACGCAACGCTTCTGTCTATGGCGAGGATGAAAGTGTTTCGGACTTGGTGGAATTGATTGGCAACTCCAATTGGCTCACGCCGCTAATAATTACTCCTGATTTCACGATTATTAGCGGTCATCGGCGCTGGAAAGCAGCCCTTGAGTTAGGGTGGTTGAGCATTCCCGTGATTGTTGAAGAATTCAAGGACGCTCTCACCGAGCTAGAAGCGCTGCTGCTGGGGAATGCTACCAGGGAAAAAACAATTGAGCAGAAAGTGCGGGAAGGCGCTTTATGGAAGGAAATCGAGCAAGAAAGTGCAAAACTTCGACAGGGAACCCGTCGAGACATCCAGGAAAATTTTCCTGGATGTTGCGAGCAGTTTGGGCAATCTCGCGATCGTGTGGCAAAACGTGTGAAGTTAGGTTCGGGGAAAACATACTCCAAAGCCGTTAAAGTGGTTGAAGAGATTGATAAAGCCCTTAAAAACGGACACCTTGCTCGTGCCGTAGCATTGCGAAGTGTTTTGAATTACGAGAATGTAGACAGGGCGTTCAAGCTGACTCAAAAGCCCGTTGCCCAGAGCGACCCGATTTTAGAATTAATTGCTAGCGGAGAGGTTCGCACGAGCAAGCAAGCCCAGTCGTTGCTAAAGAATCGGCAACGGTTAAAAGAGCGCTCGCTCCTTTTTCCTCCACAAGGCGAGCATGACTTGTCCAACTTGCTTTCACATCATCTCACCCTAAAGCCAGGAGGTCTTGTAGAGATTTACGCACCAAAACTTTCTGACTGGCATCAGCGCCCTGCCCGTATAGAATCGGTGGATGAGAAGCGGTGTAAGGTGTGGAAGCGAAATGTTGAGACGATGGAGATGGAACTACGCAGCTTTCCCCATGCCAATTTGACTCCTCTCCCCTTATCAGAAGTGCCGTCCCTTCTCGAAATCAACTCGCGTATAGAAGCGTTGTACCAAATCGTAGGTCTAGACCCATTTGACCGATACATTTTACAGTCGCTAGAGCGTTGCGTAACTTTGACTCCAACTGAACGGGAATATTTCAACCGAATTGAGTTGAAATATCAGCAAGAACAACAATCAACCCAGAAGGAGGCAGGAAATGAGGAACGGGAAACGGTGAGTCGCGAAGCGTTCCCCGTCCCCTCGTTAAACCCGTCAGTACCTGATGTTACTCCCCGACATGAACACTCAATACCTGTTAGCTCTCCTTAGGAATATCGAATCGAAACCTTTGAGTTTCCTCTACCTCCAACGCTCAACGAGATGATTCGCACTGCTAGAGGCGGTTGGCAAGCTTCGGCTAAAGAAAAGCGGGAGTGGACAGAACTAATTACCTCTTACTGTAAGGGAGCGTATCAGTTTCAAGGAAAAATTTGGTTGGAGTATGTATGGCGAGTGAAGAATTTAGCTCGCGACAATAACAACATTGCCGCTGCGACTAAGTACATTGATGACGGCTTAGTTGAAGCGGGAGTGATAACGGATGATTCACTCAAATATATCCAATCTCCAGTCTGCAATTGGTACGTTCAAAGTAATCAAGATATGGTTACTGTCAGGATAGCCAACGTGCCAATTTATAACGGAGAGCCATTAACAATACTTGATAGTTCAAGCGAGTTACTCACTGCTGTTTTAACCCAAGTGCAATTGTCTACATCACTGCGGAATGTTCCACCAGCAAGGTTATCTGCCTCAAGTCAAACAGTGGAGAATCCTCAAGAGTTGCTTTTATCAAAGTAAAACTCTATGTCCTACAAAGGTAGTAATGCTCAACAAGAATTTTAGGAGAGCTAGCTGTGTCAGTAATTCAGGTCAACGGAATTGATTTGGATTACAACATTCAAGGTTTCCGCGAAAACGAGTTATTACCGTTGATAGCGGGGTTTAACAGTGACAGTTCAACTTGGGCTACAATAATGCGATCGTTAGTTAAGCTGTACAGGGACTTTTTATTTGACATGGAGACATATTAGTGTCGTTAAAGAGGCAAAACTAAACCAAGCTTGCTTTTTTGGCTTAAGCAAGCTTGGCAATGCTGATAGTAAGATGATAGATTGTTGAGCAAACTTTCTCTGTAATTCTGCAATCGGGAAAGTTTTGCTCAGTAACACGAAATTGTCTCGATGTCATTTAATTCGGCACTGTACAAGTAGTTATACAACTCATAAATATTTAGCAAAGTCACTCTACTCTCGCATCTGTTGTCTTTTCACCAACACTTTTATCAATTCGGAGCGGTTAAAATTAGCTTGCTCTAACAGCTGTGCGATCGCCCTTCCTGGTGGTACGACCTAGAGATTCAGGCCTGAAAGAAAATCCTCTCTCAACTCCAATCGAGGATTCTGGTTTTCTTGATAAGAATGCTTAAACCGCTGCGAAGAACGCGATCGCCAGTCGGGAAAGCCGAGGATGATGATATAGCTGGGGAAAAAGCTGGATTACCCTTCCCAGTTCATCTACACATGCTACGCCACGCCTGTGGATTCTATCTCGCTTCCAAAGGGCATGACACTAGAGTGATTCAAGCTTATTTGGGACATAAGAACATTCAGCATACGGTTCGCTACACTGAGTTGCCTCTAGGGCGCTTTAAGGACTTCTGGGCAAATTAAAGTGGGCAAGCGATGTCACTTCCGACATCGTAATTTTGTACTCGATTTCCCCTTGTTACAGCTTCGCTATATTTCGTCCGTTTAGTGTGAGAGATAAACAACAAGGTCTGAAAGACTCACGGGATGGCTTTCCTGTTTTTATCAGTGCTGTTAAAAAACTTTGTCCAGACATTTAGCTGTTTGAGAATGTTCGTGGTCTTCTTTATTGAAACAAATGGTACTTGGATGAAGTGACTCAAGAACTTCAGTCTTTAGATATGTAGTCGAAGTTAAGTTATTAAATGCCGTTGATTTTTATGTGCCTCAAAATCGCGCTCGCGTTATTGTCGTTGGTCATAAAGGCTTGATATTAGTAGCGGAAAAATTCTGATCGTTAGTGAAGCACCAAAGGTAATTGTCCCATTTTCGGTGATTGCCTAATTGAGCAGTAGAAACCTGAAATGGCACAAAATCGTTCTTTGCAATTTAGACTGTCCCATTAATGGCTCAAAATGGGGCAGTTTGAGGCACCAAGTATCTAAACTGCCTGCTCGACAGAAGCTTTGGCTAGCAAGCTTTTCAGCCTTGACGACCATTTTTTTGTCCGTTGCTAAAACTAAGCCATAAAGGGGATTTCAGCTTTCCCAAGCTGTCAGTTCTGGTTAAGGACGCTCAAGGGTTAATGATTGCTTGAAATGACTGAGCTACGTAAAAACCGGCTGAATTCTATGACGGTAGAATTCGGGTTTCAACTTATCCCGAACTCAGGTTGCTTATTTCTATACTCAAGTACAGACATCTGCTTTAAAGTAGCTGCTGTAGGTGAGGCGGAAACGATCGCGTATGCACCAGTTGACCTGTAGCCAGATACTCAAGCTCAGTGGGAGTGGATAATCTCCCTAAAACTTCATTGCGATGGGGATGGCGACCAAATCGAGCAATCACCTCCCGATGTCGGTGCGCTTGTTCTGCTGAGAATTCTAGCAAGGCTCGATCGTTCGGCGAGGCTTCCTGCATGAGGTTATCTCCCAGTTTGGTTACGAGTTCCAAATTCCTGAGATCTTCAGAGTGTCCTAGCGGCAGAAAGAAGAAGGTTTTCTCCCAGGGAGTCTCAAGTGCTGCGTAATGATTGATCTCGATTCCTTCTAATGCCAATGAGCAAGCTTTTGAATCTTGAGCGAATGCTTGAGCCGTTCCCTGATGAATGACTCGCGAAAACTGATCCAGGACAATGATTAACGCTAGACGCGATCGCGGTTCGTGCGACCAGTCATCTAGTTCACCTCGTATTGCCCGTTCTAGCAAAGGCGAAAAGCACTGGATAATATCGGCATTTCCACCTCCGCGAAACCACCAGTAAAACTGACGAACTAATGTTGCTTGATCCTGGTCGAATGACTGCGGAAACCAGAACTGAAGTACGTCTTCAAATAGTTTAGTTTTCATTGACAACTCTCCCGATAGCTGATTAGTGGGAAGTTTTTTGCTCAGTGGATGCAGCTTTCGCGGCAAAGAATTGCTTTAATGTATGGGGTTCCATAAAAGCAAGGTAGCCAGAAGCGATCGTAGGCGGCAACAGTTCAATCAAAACGCGATTTTCGATCCAGAATTCAATGACTTCAAACAAACCACGGCGATGCCTTAGCTGCCAATTTTCACGAGCAGCGATCGCCCGAACTTGCTCTTCGCTAGCTGGGACTGAATTTGCTGCATGGGTAGCGGTATAGGGAGATGCATCAGGATTTTGTCTACGCTGAAACATCGTGTCATCTTGAGAGCCAGGAATGAGTTCAGTCGTGAAGGGATGCACGTCAACAACGGTTCCATGCATATCAAAAGTCAGGGCAACGTAGCTGTCAGGATATCGAGCATCAGGAAACGGAAAGGCTTCTCCCTGAAACAGCTCTGCTAAAACATAAGCAACCTGTTTTGGGTTTTGAGCGGCGATCAAAAGATGATGAATCATCGTGGGTTTCTCTTTATTTCAAGCTGTTCTCATTTGACCAGGGGCAAATCTTTATGAGGTTATGTTGCTAAACAGATATACCTGTTGGAAGAACACCAAGCTGCTGCATCATCGCCATGTCGTCTCGTACCACCCAATGCTCTACAATCTGATGATTTTGCACTCGCAAAATATGAATTTGTCTCTGACAAATTGAGTTTCCCGTTGGTGGCATTTCTAGAAATCCTGGAAATCGGCCTTTGTGAGTGGCGGTTAGAGTGCAGCGCATAACGACGCGATCGCCCTCGGCAATCAAATCTTCAATCTGATGGTGATGATCGGGGAATGCCATTGTGATCGTATGAATAAACTGTTTCATCGATTCAGGATCGCGAGAAGCAACCGGAGTCGGATCGTTATTGTTGAATTCGGGCGAAACTAGCTCATCAATAAGATCGACGTTGCGCTGATTGAAAACTTCTTCGTAGAAGCGCCGAACGATTGCTTTGTTGGATTCGGTAGACATTGTGATAATTCTCCTTCATTTACATACAAGTGCAATTCACTTTTTAGCCTTTCAACGGCTAGCTCTATTGTTCAATATCGTTCATAGCCGTTGAAGATTAAAGTTTTTTCGAGCAGTTCTTCTTGTGTATCCGGTTGCTGAAAGCGATCGCAGGTTGTTCCTCTACTCTTTTATTGGGCTGCACTTTCTCAAACTTTATAACTACTGCGACTATTACTTTAGCTGCCACTGACTGTAAGGAACTATCCCTACTTCAGGACAAGGCTCTTGCGGCAGCATTGCCAGATATTCCAACAAATGCCCGTCTGGATCGGTGAAATAAAGCGAGAGAGCGGGCATCCAACCAATAACAATTGGTTCTTCAACAGGTTCGCCGTAGAATCCTTTTGGAACAACATCACTAGATATCAATGCAGATGGAGCAGTAAGAATTTGCTCAACCGTGCTTGTAAACGCTAAATGCAAACGCATTCCGCTTGGAGCATCACCTACTTCCCATAGACCTAGCATCGCTTGCCCCCGGCCTCCAATCCAGAAGAAAGCAGCGGCGCGATCGGGTACCAGGTAAGCCAACTCCAGCCCAACCACGTCTCGATAAAAAGCGAGTGAAGTTGCCAAATTTCTCACCGTCAGATGTGTTTCAAAAAGACCTTGAATCGAGATTTGCATGATAGATACCTCTACAAAAATGCTGGTCTTCTAGGTGCTCTATTACTGTGGACTACAATCTAACCTGATGCCATCGATCGCCACCACTACATAGCGATATCGACGCAGTGCAATTTGTAAAAAGCGCTGAAGAAGATTCATGTTGTACTGGCTAGTAACGTTGATTTCAAAATATCTCAGAAGTCTTCGAGAAGCGAATTAGAAAATGGTAGAGTGTTGTTCATAGTATGACTCCGTTGAACTAGCTTGTTGCTGCCAGAAATTCTTTGAGCGATCGCGGTTCTAAAAAGGCAAGATATTGAGCCGAAAGCTCAGGCGGCAGCAGTTCTAGCAGCAGATGATTTTCAATCCAAAGCTCAATGACCTCAAAGAAGGCATCGCCACGTTTATAGCGCTCGACCCGCCAACCTTCACGAGCTGCAATCGAGCGAATTTCAGTTTCGCTAACTAAGACTGAGATTGCGGCATGAGTTGCAGTGTAAGCAGAGGGGTGAGGGTTCACCTGATGCTGAACGGCGGCTTCGCCAATTCCTGGTCGAAGTTCCAATCCACGCGGATGCACTTCTATTAGGGTTCCGTAAGCGTCAAACGCAAGGGCAACATAGCTACCTGGATTAGAAGCAAATGGAACAACTTCTCCATTTAGCAATTCGGCTAAAACTTGAGCGACACGAAGCGGATTATGGGTTGCGATCGAAATGTGGTGAATCATATTAAAGCTCCTAAATTTCAAGTAAGTTTGGTGAGCAAATGAGCGGCATTGCCGAACAGAACGTTAACGGCTGTGCTGAAGAATAAGGTTTTAGCTATTCGATTAGCCATTTGCAGGTCAATCTTTCGTCAACGATGCTCCACCGAGCAGTTAATCGACCGGAACGCTTTTGTTTGTTGGTCTGTAAGAGTTGAAGAACCCAAATCGCGATGTGGAATGAAAACAGGTTGTGTGGAGCGATCGCCGAGTAAAATTCTTTTGAACAATCGCTCCACCTAACTCAAATTAAGCAGTTGAGCGATCGAGGTTCATGCCAAACCGCGTATTACCGATGCTTTGGCACACTTGCAGGATATAGTCACCTGCTCCCTTCAGCCCGCTGATGGTATCGAGGTTGCCCTTAAGATTACTTGTGCCATGTTCTACTAGTTGATTGGACAGGCAAAAGAGCTATCCTACAGGACTCTATCTCTTTTGCCTGAGTGAAAGTTAAACAACCTGCAACCTAGGCAGAAACAAAGTCAAGTGAAGCAAACACATTGGTCGTGTCTTGCACAACCGCGATGAGGTCACCGTTTTTGTGGATGAGCGTATCCAGTGCGGAACCACCAGAGAAATTCTGGCTCTTGGTTAGCGTGTAACCGCTACCAAAGACACTGCCGTTAATCTGAATCTTGTCACCCTGACTGGCATTAAAGTCAGTAATTGTGGCAAAACTAGAGCCGTTGGCGTTCAGATAGAAGGAACTAGCCTGATCTCCGAGCAAAAATGTGTCGGCTCCGCCACCGCCAGTTAGGGTGTCTAATTCATTTCCATTGAGACCAAGGAAGCCTTTGAGAGTGTCATTGCCCGCGTCACCGAAGAGAGTGTCATTGCCTGTGCCACCTAAGAGTTTGTCATTGCCAAAGCCACCGAAGAGAGTGTCATTGTCCTCGTTACCCTGTAGCTCGTCATTGCCAAAGCCACCGAAGAGAGTGTCATTGCCATCGTCACCCCTAAGGAAGTCATTGCCATCGTTGCCAGAGAGTTGGTCATTGCCAAAGCCACCGAGGACAAAGTCATCACCGCCTAAAGCAGCGATGATGTTATCAAAACTATCACCCGAAATAGCATCAGTTCCATTGGTTGGGGTTCCTATAACTGCCATTGTTTTGTTCTCCTTTTTTTGTGTAAGTATGTATAAGCGTTGAACGTCCGCTCCTCGCCCAACCCAAAGTCACCTGTAGCAAGGCTACAAGTCCGAGCAAACGGTTTGCCTGATTTAAACGGGTTGGGTTGCCTCGAAAGCATTAGATCAAAGCAGGGGCTTTGGGTTGATTGCTTCTAAGGGCAGCCTGAGTAAAGCTGAGTATGAATCTGTCCTAGGTTGAGGAAGTTGTAAATCGTCAGCAGGTCAGTTTGCTTTGTCTTCTCAACTCGTGGCTTCATCGCTCATATGTTCAGAATAAGAGCTAGCTCTGTGCTTGTCGGTTTGAAAAAGTCAGATTAAAAGTCGGAAAAGATCACATTTTGATGTCGGGTGCTGAGCGGGATGGGTGGAGCGCTCGCCACGACAAAACCGAGCGATCGCAAAAACGCTAATCACGCTACCCTTGAATCGATCGAGATTTGATTACTCTAAAATTGCGCCTAACGTTCGCAGTGTGGCGGTTTGCGCCTCGGTCAGTCCAGTCGCGCCTGCAATATTCATGCGCTCATAGGGTCGATCGGCTTTGAGGAGATTGAGACAAGTTCCCGTTTCAAGATCCCAGAGTCGAATCGTTTCGTCCTGGCTGCCGCTTGCCAGCAAACGACCATTTGGGCTAAAAGCCACCGACCAAACGAGGCTGGTGTGTCCGCAAAGCGTCTGAATGCATTCGCCCGTTGTTAGATTCCACAGCTTCACCGTGCGATCGCTGCCGCCGTTTGCCAAAAATTCTCCCTTGGGGCTAAAGGCGATCGACCAAATTCGATTGGAATCCGTGTGCAGTGTGCGATCGCACTGTCCCTGCAAATTCCACAGCTTCACGGTATCGTCGCCACTGCCACTCGCGATCGTTTCACCCGTTGGGCTAAACGCGACTGCCCACACCCACATCGTATGTCCATTAAAGGTTTGCAGACATTCACCCGTTTCCAGATCCCATAGCTTGAGCGTTTGATCGTAGCTGCCGCTAACGATTTGCTGACCATTGGGGCTGAAGGCGATCGAGCAAACCCAACTGGTGTGACCCTGCAAGGTCTGACGGCACTGCCCTGTGCCCAAATCCCACAGCTTAATCGTGCGATCGTCGCTGCTGCTGGCAAGCAGTGACTGAGTTGGGCTAAACGCTACTGACCAAACTCGGCTTGTGTGCCCTTGCAGCGTGTGCAAACACTGCCCCGATCGTAAGTCCCACAGCTTCACGGTGCGATCGCTGCTGCCACTCGCCAGCAGTTCGCCATCAGGATGAAATGCGATCGCACAGACGGCGTTATGATGCCCGTGGAAGACACGGGCACACCTGCCACTGCCAACATCCCACAGCTTGATTGTGTAGTCGTCGTTGCCGCTGGCTAACGTTTCACCAATGCCTGACGGCAGGCTAGCGCCAACGGGACTGAAAGCCACTGACCAGACGCGATTGGTATAACCTTTGAGCGTTCGCTGACAGTTTCCCGTCACCACATCCCAAATTTTGGCGCAGTGATCGCCGCTGCCACTGGCGAGCGTTTGACCATCGGGACTAAAGGCGATCGAGCGCACCCAGTTCGTATGACCTTTGAGCGTCCGCTGACACTGCCCCGTAGCGAGATCCCACAGCTTAACCGTTTGATCTTCACTGCCGCTTGCCAAGCGTTGACCCTGCGGACAAAAGGCGATCGATCGTACCCAGTTCGTATGTCCGCGCATGATTTGCAAACATTCGCCTGTTTCAACTTGCCACAATCGCACGGTGCAATCGCTGCTGCCGCTGGCTAAAACAGAACTGTTTGGGCGAAAGGCGATCGACCAGACATGACCAATATGTCCGCTCAAGGTGCGATCGCAAGTTCCAGTGTGCAGATTCCAAAGCTTGATCGTGGCATCGTCACTCGCACTTGCCAGAATTGGGGCGATCGGACAAAAGGCGATTGATCGCACCCAGTTTGTATGTCCCTGCAAGGTCTGCAAACACTGCCCCGTGTCCAGATCCCACAGTTTGATGGTTTGGTCTTCACTACCGCTGGCAAATTGCCCCTCTGAGCTGTAAGCCACTGACCAGATCGAGCCAGTGTGTCCTTCCAGCGTTTGAAGGCATTGCCCCGTGTCGAGATCCCACAGTTTGATAGTGCGA
Organism: Trichocoleus sp. Lan; assembly: GCF_039961855.1. Classification (NCBI taxonomy): domain Bacteria; kingdom Bacillati; phylum Cyanobacteriota; class Cyanophyceae; order Leptolyngbyales; family Trichocoleusaceae; genus Trichocoleus; species Trichocoleus sp. Lan. The sequence goes on from NZ_JAMPKA010000030.1 coordinate 62,117, forward strand.
TCGTCACTGCCACTGGCGAGGGTGCGACCATCGGGACTAAACGCCAGCGACCAAACCCAGCTTGTATGACCACGAAATGCCTGTACATTTTTGCCGTCGCTCGATCTCCACAGCCGCACTTCACCATTGAGATCGCCCGTTGCCAAAAGCTGCCCATCCAGACTAAAAGCAACAGCGGCAGGCGTTGCCAGCGTCTCGGTAAATACAGATTTTGCTAAATCTGCATCGGTAAAGTTCACGCCCCGCAAGCTTACATTTTGTAGATATGCCTGCCAAACACTCAAACCTGAAAAGTTGTAATTATTTAAATCAATTTCTAAATAATTCAATAGGTTAATAATATTGCCGCCGCCATATCCAGCTGAAGTTCCATACTCCACTCTCAGCTTGGCAAGTAGGCGATCGAGTTGATCCAAAACCGCCGTTTGCGATCGCCATTCATTCAATAGCCTGGTGATAAGTGGCGCAAGAATGACGCGAATTTGACTTTCGCGCACGTAGTCTTTCGCCTCCGCTCTGATCAAAGCATGGCTGATGAACAAGCGAACATTCTGCGTCTTAATTTCTTCATACACCTGCTCAATAAAATGCTCTGTGACAAAATCCATTACCACAGGTTGCAGCGTAAATTGTCCTGCTGTTCGCTCAATCAAAGAACAGCGTTTAAGTGCCTGCAATGCTTCAAGCAACTGGACTTGCGATCGCTCCGCCATCAGATCCGATCGCAGTTCGGCAATGCCTACCCATTCGCGGTGAATTGCCAGCCAATACATCACTTGTTTTTCCAGGTCTGAGAGGCGATCAAACTGTTCAGCAATGAGGGTACGAATGTTGCCAAACGCGATCGATCCCTGCTCTAAAAACTGCGCGATGCTGCCGTCAAACAAATCTTGCACGGTCGTTGAAACAATTTTCAACGCCAGCGGATTGCCAGAATAGTATTCAGCGAGCGTGTGCAGTTCGGCTTCCGAAGTATAAAAACAGCCTTCAGCCTTGACGATCGCCTGCACATCTTCGAGCCGCAAACCGCCCAGCGCGATCGTGCGGACGGGCAGCGTTTTTCCTTCCAGCGCATCAAGCGGTTTCGGCTTTTCTCGACTCGTTAACACTAAACAGCTTGCATGACGTTCTGCGCCAACTTTTTGAAACAGTTCTCCATATTCGATCGCCGCTTGCTCTAAAACCGTTTCGGCATTGTCTAAAACCAACAGACATCGCGAAGCGCGCAAATGCTGCATCAACAGCGCAATCAGTTCAGCGCGAGTTGTGGGCAATGCAGATCTTTGCTCAGACAGCAGAGGAATGAGGGTTGTGAGCAATTCTTCAATCGGTGGAGCGTTACGGAGCGATCGCCAAATCACAACTTCAAATCGACCTTGCAGGCGTTCCACCAGCTTGATTGCCAGGGTGGTTTTACCGATGCCGCCCATGCCTAGCAGGGCAATCAGACGGCACTGGTCCGTGACAATCCACTGCTCTAGCTGATCGAGTTCCTCAGTGCGACCGTAAAAAACGGGCACATCAATAATTTCTCCCCAGTGTTGACGAGTTTGAGTCGCAGGCTGGCGTGGAGCGATCCCCTCTAAAGATGTTGCGCTCCCGCTTGAAGGAATCTCGACAGGTGAGTCAAGCGTTGCCGATCGCAGATGTAGTGTTTGCCTGCGTACAACCGCCTGCACATTGTTTTTATTGACAGATTCCCCGAAGGCGATCGATAGCTGCTGCCATAGCTTCGCACCGACATCGCGGACATGTCCGACATCATAACCAACCTGGTTGGCAATCTCAGCATAAGTCCAGCCCTGCCAGGTGTAACGAAACACATCCTCTTGTAGGTCTTTGAGTTTTTGTCCAGGTAGCAGGGCATCAAGCGAAACAATAGCTTCCTCAGGAGTCATAAACAGAGTCCTTGCAGGCAGCACTTATGTGAATCAATCTGCTCAAATTACCATCGTAGTTGATCGTTCTACTGTTAAAGCCCGAAGATTGCAATCGTTAATCTTTTGAGTTGCTTGAGTTAAAGTGAACGAATCAGTGCTACTTGAGTTAAATTTCCGAATGGAGTATCAAAGTACACTTTTGGTACTGCTAAATTTTTAAGCGAGTAGTTTGGCAAACGGTCAAATTTAGGAGCAAATCGCTAAAGCAGAATCTTTTACAAATTTGCCTCTAGTTTGACAATACAGATACAATACTGAGCATTTATATTAGGAGGTCTTCACTCATGACTTCTGAGGAAGCCTTAGCCTTGCTAAACGAACTGCTTAAAGAGCAGAAGCTCAAAAATATTCATGAATTAGTGTTCTGCTACAGTTGGCAAGGATTAACTTATCCAGAAATTGCTAAGCAGGTCGGTTACGACACGAGCTACATTCGCAACATTGGACAAGAGCTTTGGTTTCAACTCAGTCAAGCTTTTGAAGAACCAGTCACCAAGAAAAACGTTCAATCCGTTCTACGTCGGCAGCTTGCTCAAAATCAACACACTGCTTTAGCAAATCAAAGCAAGAAAGATGTAGCAATTTCTTCACAAGCAGACAGTGAACCCACGTTGCTTGCACAATCGAATTTATCTGTTAACACGAACCAATATCAGCATTGGGGAGAGTCGATCGATGTCTCAATCTTCTACGGTCGTCAGGCAGAAATGGCGCTGCTGCATGAATGGATTGAATCCGATCGCTGTCGGCTCGTTGCACTCATTGGCATGGGTGGTATCGGTAAAACCGCACTAGCAGCAAAGCTAGCCGAACAGCTTCAAAATAAGTTTGAGTATTTAGTTTGGCAGTCGTTACGTAATGCGCCACCAATTGAAATCATTCTCAATCAGCTACTTAAATTTTTTGCCAATCAGCAAGAAGTAACTCAAGCTGAATCATTGGATGGGCAGATTTCTCAACTGATCGAGTGGTTACGTTCTTCGCGCTGCTTGATCGTATTCGATAACGTCGAAGCCATTTTAGATGGAGTGCAAGCAGGACAATATCGATCGGGCTACGAGCAGTACGACGAATTCTTGAGGCGCATCGGGAGCGAACATCATTCAAGCTGCTTATTATTAACAAGTCGAGAGAAACCGAAAACACTCGTTCCGCTCGAAGGTGAAATTTTGCCCGTGCGATCGCTTTCCCTAACTGGGCTTAACACAGCAGCAGTTCAATCGCTCTTTCAAGCAGACGGCTTTATTTGCAATTCTGATGAGTGGCAAAATTTAACGACTTCGTATTCAGGCAACCCGCTGGCGCTAAAAATTGTCTTGGCAACCGTTCGAGATGTATTTGATGGCAGCATTACGCAGTTCTTAGAGCAGGGCACGATCGCGTTTGGCGACATTACTTTGCTACTCGACGAACAGTTTCAACGACTCAGTGAACTTGAAAAACAAACGATGTACTGGCTCGCGAGCGCTCGCGAATGGATTTCGATCGCTCAGTTACGAGAAGATTTTATTAACGACAGTTCAAGAACAGAACTACTTGACGTTTTGCTTTCGTTACGGCAGCGATCGCTGATCGAGAAGAACGCTGGACGGTTTACCTTACAGCCTGTTGTGATGGAATATGTAACCGAACAGCTAATCGATCGCGTTTGCGAGGAAATTTATACTCAGAATCTCAATTTGTTTATTAGCCATGCTCTGATAAAAGCACAGGAAAAAGACTACATTCGTGACAGTCAAATTCGCATTGTTCTTGCTCCACTGGCAGCAAGGCTGGTAAATCAACTTCGATCGAAAAAAGAGATTAGACATCAGCTTGATAGTATTTTGTCTACGCTGCGATCGCAGTCTCCCAGATCAGCGGGCTATGCAGGAGGAAATATCATTAACCTACTGCGATCGCTTGAAATTGACCTAAACGATTACGATTTCTCGCACCTGAGTATTTGGCAGGCATATCTGGTTGGCGCAACGCTACATCGTACTAATTTTGCCAATGCCGATCTAGCTAAATCTGTTTTTACAGATGCTCTCGATGGAGCAACCTGGATTGCCTTTAGTCCTGACGGTGAGCAATTTGCTATTGGTCTGATTGATGGTAAGACGCGAGTTTATCAAACGGCAACTTATCAAGAACTGCTGACTTTAGAAGGACATCTTTCTTGGACTGCCTGCGCTGCATTTAGCCCTGATGGTGAATTTTTAGCAACGGCAAGTCTAGACCACACCATCAAGCTCTGGAGTTTGGCAACAGGTCAATGTTGTAAAACGTTTGAGGGACATACAGGCTGGGCTGTATCTGTTGCCTTTAGCCCTAATGGTGAAACGTTAATCAGCTGTGGCAATGATCGCACAGTCAAGCTGTGGAATATCGCAACCCAGCAGTGTGTAACGCTGGTTGGACACACTGATTTTGTCATTGGTGTTGCGGTGAGTCCCGATGGCGAAACGATCGCCAGTTGTAGTTATGACCAAACCATCAAATTATGGCAGGTAGCAACCGGACAGCTGATTCACACCTTGCACGGACACACCGCCTATGTCCGCGCTGTTGCCTTTAGCCCCGATGGTCAAACGCTCGCGAGTGGAAGTTGGGATCGCACCATTCGTCTATGGAATATGGAGACCAAAACCTGCTTCAGTATTCTTCAAGGACATACCGATTCAGTGGCTGCGATCACCTTTAGTCCAAATCAGCAAATTTTGGTCAGTGCAGGATTTGACTGCACCGTGCGGCTGTGGGAAATCGAGACTGGACGCTGTTTAAACGTGTTGCAAAAGCATTCGGGATGGGTTTGGTCGGTTGCCTTTCATCCAGACGGTCACAGCTTCGCCAGTTGCAGCCCCGATCGCACCGTAATTTTTTGGAACACCGAAACCCAGGAGGCGATTAAGACGCTGCACGGCTACAGCGCTAACATCCGCTCGATCGCGTTTAGCCCCACTGCCCCCGTTTTAGCCAGCAGCAGTGACGATGCCACCGTGCGGCTGTGGGATGTTTCTACGGCTCATGCTGCCTTCCACAAAGCGCTAACAGGACATAAACATCAAATCTGGGCAGTTGCCTTCAGTCCGGACGGTCAAATGGTCGCCAGCAGTGATGATCGCGGTGAGATTCGCCTGTGGACGGTGGCAACGGGGCAACTGTTGCGGATCTTGCAAAGCAGCGCCGCGATCGCCAACCCCGTTTACACGCTCGCCTTTTCGCCCGACGGGCAGACGTTGTGCAGCGGCGGCATCGATCGCGTTATTCGCTTTTGGAACATTCATACCGGCGAATGCAAAACCACGTTGCCTCTCAACACTCGTGCTTGGACATTAGCGTTTAGCTCCGATGGTCAGACGTTGGCGAGTGGCTGTGAGGATAAGCTGATTCAGCTTTGGGATACCGAGACAGGTGACTGTCTCAAAACCCTACAGGGACATGAAGGCATGGTCGTTTCAGTCGCTTACGCGCCTGACGATCGCACGATCGCCAGCAGCAGTGACGACAAGACGGTGCGATTGTGGGACGTTCAAACGGGCAAATGCCAAACGTTACAAGGTCATACTGCTCCCGTATGGACGGTTCAATTTTGCCTTGCGGACAGTATCCGCCTATTAGTCGCCAGCAGCAGCCTCGACAAAACAATTCGCCTTTGGGATATCGAGTCGGGGGAATGCCTTAAAGTTTTGACAGATCATCAAAAGGAGGTGTGGTCTGTTGCTTCTGGCGCGGATGGTGAGGTTTTGGCAAGCGGTGGCAGCGATGGCGCGATTAAGCTATGGCAGGTCGAGACAGGGAAGTGTCTGCAAACCTTGCGATCGCCCCGCCTCTACGAAGGGATGAATATCAGCGGCACAACTGGTTTGACTGAAGGCCAAAAAGTAACCCTCAAAGCGTTAGGAGCTATTGAACAAGTAGGTTGACGACGACGAGATTATATAAAGTGAATTTTGTGCGATCTGCACTGATTTCACCTCGCAAACAGAACTGTCAGATAACAAATTATTTGGGTTCTTCCCAACTTTTGGTGATCCTGTGTCAGGATCAGGATATACAGGCTAAAAACTCAGAAATTGGAATTTTTTCAATATTTACTACCGAGTCAAGACTATCTTCACCTCAACCAATGGAAGCTTGACCATTCCACTCATCAACTCACCCTGGTGGTTTCTTCCATTCAAAGGGTTACTGCTTGCCCACTGTGCCAAACTTCAACTCAAAAGATTCATAGCCGCTATGAACGGCAGTTGAAAGACCTTCCTTGTGTTCAGTTTGGTGTAACCTTACTGCTGCGAGTTCGTAAATTCTTCTGCGTCAATCCTGTATGTAAGCGCCGGATTTTTACAGAGCGATTGCCCCAAGTAACGCTTCCCTGGGCACGACGAACTTGTCGATTTGCAGAACGCTTAATTGCAATTGGCTTAGCTTTAGGAGGTGCAGCAGGTGAACGCCTCAGTCATCGATTAGGGCATAGAACGGCTGACAGTACTTTATTGTATTTAATCGCTCAATTGCCTTTGCCGCCAATAGTGGTTCCCAAAACTTTGGGAGTGGATGATTTTGCTTTTCGTAAACGGCAAAGCTAGGGCACCATTTTGGTTGATTTAGACTCCAAAAGCCGACCAATTGGATTGATAGTCGGTCGAGAAGCAGAAATCTTAGCAGAATGGTTGCAGGAGCATCCTGGCATTGATGTTTTATCGCGGGACTGTTCTGCAAGCTATCGCAGTGGGATGAATCAAGGCGCACCGGATGCCATTCAAGTTGCAGACCGATTTCATTTATTGCAAAATCTGGCAGAAGTATTACAACAGGCGCTAGGAGCTTACCCCCAAGCATTGAAGGCGGTTGATGCAGCTCAACGGTTAACCATAGCGAGCAGCACCCAGGAGGAAGTAGTCGTACTGCCACCACCGATAGCTCTGCCTCCAAAGGTTCAACAACTCGCTCACCAACGTCGAGTGGAACGAGTTAGCACTTACGAAACAGTGAAAGACCTGCATCAACAGGGCTGGTCATCGAGTGTCATTGCTCAAGAAGTAGGAGTGAGCACCCGTACGGTACAACGTTACTTACACACAGCACGCTTTTCAGAACGTCAAGAGCGCAGTGACCGAGGTAAGAGCTTACTCAATCCTTATAAGCCGTATTTGCTGGAGCAGTACAATGAGGGACGCAGGCAGGTAAAGACCTTGTTTGGGGATATTCAAAAGCAAGGGTACACCGGCAGTGACATGACGGTTGCCCGCTATATTCGTCAGTTGGCTCAAGCACAAGGGGTTGAACTCAAACGTTACCCCACCCAGCGGCGATTGCCTAAGGTTGTTGATCCTCAACGCCCAGCCCTAACTGCTCGACGAGCCGCGTTCTTGGTGTTGCGGCAACTTGAGACATTAGGCACGGACGAACAACAAATGATTGAGGGAATGGTCAAACAGCCTGAACTGGCAACAGCGATCGAACTAGCTCAAAGATTTATCTGTTTAGTCCGACAACGACAGCCAGAACAGTTAGACATTTGGTTACAGCAAGCGAAAGCCAGCCATCTTGCTCCGATGGTGAGGTTTGCTCAAAGCTTGCAAGAAGATTACAATGCGGTCACAGCAGGAGTGACGTTATCGACAAATAACGGTCCGGTCGAGGGACAAATCAATCGTTTGAAGATGCTCAAGCGCCAAATGTATGGACGAGCAGGTATTGATTTACTGAGTCGCCGCTTTTTGCTTGCAGGTTAGGCAATTGGGTTCTGGTGCAAGATGTGAATCTAACGTCTCTCAACTACCAAGATCACCAAAACTTGGGAAGAACCATTATTTGTCGCTATTAACACATTAGTATCGTTATCCAAAAAACCTTCAAATCTTTTTCAGTAGGGGGTTATGGGCTAAGTAACACTTTGGTAAGGATTCCTCTTTAAAGCCATAATTGTCCTAAATCCAGCTTTTCTTCATTCAAATATATCTAGGCTTTAATAGCGATAGAAACGCTCAACGACAACAATTTGTTAAGACGACAAATGAGCTGTCATTCAACAATTTTTCTCATGTATTAGTTTCCCAAAAATGTGTCGTCACAAATGTTTTTTAAAAGTAACTTCAAATTGAAGTTGACCTGTGATCTGATAGGCTCAGCAACGGTAGCAGTTTCCTGCTTTCTTTGCATTTATTCCTAATTTATCCAATATCCAAACCCCAGACTAGTGAAGTGTAATACCCATCATGACAGCCACGGACGATTACCAGAAGTCACATTAAGTTCGTCGTCAACTGCAAGAAATAAAGTGGCAGGTACGAATACGAATCGTCTGCTCTCCGGTAACCTGGCAATCTACTACGAACATTCTATCTTCAAAACTGAAGTTCCTGATTAACTGACGATAGATATCATAAAGAATTGGGGGTAAACTATCTGAGTGATTATTACCATTTCACAACTATTGACAGATTTCTCTAGCTTTTGGATTCAGATATATAGGTTGTAAATTTGGAGATACTAACATCACTCTTTCTGGAATCATCTCAAGTAGTATGCTTTGAAAGATGTCGCTCTTAGGAAGAAAACTTATGCGTTTCTGCTCCATTTTTTCTATCATTGCTGTATTCTATTAAAAAATAAAAAAGTAAGATAACTGTATGTTATGAAGCTAAAGCTTTGTAGAGACGTTGCATGCAACGTCTCTACAATTGGGTTAAAAAAAGGGGCAATAAAAGCGGATTCTGTAAGGGTTGATTCTAGCCAGATTTCTGCATAGCCTAAGCTAGAGCATTACTTGCAAACACCTCAATCAATGTATCCACTATGGAAATCGTAAAAGGTTGTTGTGCTTGATTGCTGAAGGTAGATGAACAAACGAATGTCTTTTTGCATAGTCAAGAAGTTCGTGTGTCCAGGATTCAAATAATGCGAAAACTTCATCAACGAGAGAGAGGCAACGCGCTTGGGTTGATTCATCCAAAAGAATTTTAGCAATTTTGATGTGATCGCTGCCGACCGAATGACCGGACTCTAAATTGAAGTGAAATTCTCCACAGTAACGCAGCTCGATCCCGCGTCGGGTTTCAATTGCCTTCGCTAAATTAAGCATCGTACTGAAGAGCACATTTCCCGTCTCCTCAATCGCCTCAATAATGGCAATACGTTCTACTGCACTTGCCTCAGAAATGAGAACAGCAAGTCGGTAGGTCAGGATGCGATTTTGGCGTGTTTCGTCGCTCCAGAGGAAACGCATCCATGATGTGGGGCTACACAGATGATCGAAACCGAGCTTAGTAAAATCTTCAAGATACCAAGGCCAATGATGATCGTCCTCATAGGTATGCATATTTACTTGCTGTTGGTATGTATTGCTCGTTGGTTCCTCTCGCAGCATGTACTTATTGATGTCACCAAAGCTCAAAATAAAGTGCGCCATGCAAGGGTAGAAACCCAGCCTCTCTTCTTCAGTCAAACTGGGGTCGCGCATATATTGAAACAAGGGCAAATTGGAGTAAGTTTGCTTGTTTTCCCAGATTTTTTTCAGTACATATTTCATGATTATCTTTTCCGATTCAACTCAATAGTGGTATGGGGGAATGATTGTCTCTCTTTGAATCAATTCATCAGAAACTGTTCGCCAAACATCAAGAGGCTGTGTTTCCGCAATCTCACCTTGTAATCCCTGGTGATTCAAGGCGGCTCGAATTTGGCTAATTCAATTGGTGAGCGTTCTTTTTTGTGTGAAAGAGATGGTTATTTTTGATGAGAAACTTTCACTGGCTTTGCTGAATAATCTCCGGAGTTTGCCGATGCTTGGGCACACTTGCAGGATATAGTCACCTGCTCCCTTCAGCGAGCTGATAGTATCGAGGTTGCCCTTAAGAGTACTTGTGCCCTGTTCTAGTTGATTGGACAGGCAAAAGAGCTATCCCACAGGACTCTAGCTATTTTGCCTGAGTGGAAGTTAAACAACCTGCCACCTAGGCAGAAACTAAGTCAAAGGAAGCAAACACATTGGTCGTGTCTTGCACAACCGCAATGAGATTACCATTTTTGTGGATGAGCGTATCCAGTGCGGAACTACCAGAGAAATTTTGGGTCTTCGTCAGCGTGTAACCGCCATCAAAGATACTGCCGTTAATCTGAATTTTGTCACCTTCACTGGACTTGAAGTCGGTAATTGTGGCAAAACCGGATTCGAGGTAGTGGGAGCCAATCTTATCTCCGAGCACAAATGTGTCGGCTCCGCCGCCGCCAGTCAGAACGTCTTTTTCATCTACACCAAGAAACGAGTAGCCAGTGAGCACATCGTGACCTTCGCCACCAAACAGGGAGTCTTGTCCCTTACCTCCTACGAGTTTGTCATTGCCAGCGTCACCCTTCAAAAAGTCATTGCCATCGTCACCTCGCAACTCGTCACTGCCATTCCCACCGCGGAGAAAGTCAGCGCCTCCTTGACCGAAGATCAGATCATCGCCGTCTAAACCAGAGATGAAGTTATCTAAGCTATTACCAACAAGAATGTCACGTCCATTGGTTGGGGTTCCTATAACTGCCATTGTTTTGTTCTCCTTTTTTTTGTAAGTGTGTATGAGCATTGAACGTCTGCTCCTCGCCCAGCGCAAAGCCACCTGTAGCCTTGCTCCAAGTCTGGTCAAACGGTTGGCTGATTTAAACGGGTTGGGTTGCCTCGAAAGCATCAGGTCAAAGCAGGGGCTTCGGGTTGATTGCTTCTCAGGGCAGCCTGAGTAAAGCTGAGTATGAATCTGTCCTGGGTTGAGGAAGTTGTGAATCGTCAGCCCGTCAGTTTGCTTTGTCTTCTCAACTCGCGGCTTCATCGCTCATATATTTAGAATAAGAGCTAGCTTTCTGCTTGTCGGTTTGAAAAAGTCAGGTTAAAAGTCGGAAAAGATCACATTCTGATGTCGGGTGCTGAGCGAGATGGGTGGAGCGATCGCCACGACAAATGTATAGAGCCAAATAAAATGACATCGAGACAAATTCGTGTCGCTCGCGCAAAGTCGCTCTAATCCAAGATTGCAGAGAAAGTTTGCGCCAGCGACCTATCCTCAGCTCCGAACGATTGCGTGTCCTGGCTCCAAGCCCAAAAGCAGCTAAGTCTAGCTTTGCTGCTTTAACGACACTAACGCTCTTTTGTCACTTTAGGGAGAGGATAATAGGCTAAAACGGTTCAAAGCCAGAATTTACCTATGACAGAACCACGTCCAGCCCAAGCCACCGTGAAATTTGTGGATGATTACTGCCAATGGTATCAATCCCTATTTCCAGAAGTGAGAAGCT
>NZ_JAMPKA010000031.1:0-72421 GCF_039961855.1 Trichocoleus sp. Lan
ATTGCTGGGATTTAATCATTTAATTGCTGCAATGAATCAATTTAAACCCGGTTTGGCTTCTGGATAATTTAACTGATTTACTACTTGCTTCTCCGGAAAGTGACAGAAGAGGGATATCTTCAATTAAACACTATCCAACTTCCACTTTTTCAACGCTAAACCGTAATATTACTGAGATTTAATAAAAGATGGATTGGCGTACATACTGCTAAATCCCTTACCTGCCTGTAGCTTAGACAACACTTCACTAAGTCTTTGTTATTTGCTAGGAAAAGATGAATTTTCTGTAAAGACTCTCCGGAGAGTCAGTATTTCCCCTAGGGATTGCTTAGGATATAGCGGAAGCACTCCTAAGAAGCTGGGTATTTTTACTTAATTTTTGGCTTATATCTACAAAACGAGCAAGAAACTGATTTCCACAAGTTACGTGTTTTTACGAGAACCTTAAATTTTCATCTACAAAATTAGATGGCTTGTGATTCTGAAAAGCGTGCAGAGGCTAATCAAAAGAACATAGAGCCTTTTGAAACTGGGTTTAAGTACTTGATATTTGTGGATTGGAAGAGGATATAGGAAAATCTATATGCCAAAAACTGGGACTCAGGCTAAAACTAATACTAAACTAAATAGCCGAGGTTCCCACTCCTGGGAACTTCCTCCAACTTGGCTACAATTTTTAGTCATTAGCGTACTGGTTTTAGGCATATTTTTTCGATTTGCAAATTTGGATCGAAAAGTTTACCAACACGACGAAGCTTTTACCTCAATGCGGATTTCTGGCTATTCCAAACCAGAAGTGCAACAGCAACTTTTTGATGGTCGTGTCATCAGTGTTGAAGACTTACAAAGGTATCAGCGTCCCAATTCAGAAAAAGACTTAATCGATACCATGCAGGTGCTAGCGCAATACCCAGAACATCCGCCGCTATATTACGTGATGGCACGATTTTGGGTGCAGTGTTTTGGCAGCTCGGTGGCAGTGACAAGAAGTTTGGGTGCCCTAATTAGTTTACTAGCGTTTCCTGGCATTTATTGGCTGTGCAGAGAATTATTTGAGTCATCGTTGACGGGATGGATAGCGAGCGCTATCATCGCTATTTCACCTTTACACGTACTGTACGCGCAGGAAGCGCGGCAGTATAGCTTGTGGATGGCTATCGTCTTGCTATCGAGTGCAGCACTACTACGAGCTATCCAGGTTAAAACTAAGCTAAGTTGGGCGATCTATGCAGTTACTGCGGCATTGGGACTCTATTCAAACTTATTTTTTGGGCTGACTTTAATCGGTCATGGGATTTATGTCATCTTAACTAAAGCCCATCGAGAAAATAAAACAGTTATTGCTTATTTAGTGGCATCGATAGCAGCGTTTCTAACTTTCGTACCCTGGGTTTGGGTGGTTTTAAGTAGCGATCGCATCATTGACAGAGTGGCATCAGCTCCAAAACCACCCAATTTATTTACTTTAGTTAAATGGTGGACTCGGAATCTCAGCAACATTTTCTTAGATGTAGATCCTAGCGGTTACTGGTTCGATCCGATTGGTTATGACGATCCTTTTTCCATTCCGCTTGCTTTAATCTTGGTTGGTTATTCGATTTATTTTCTCTATCGCCATACCCCAGCGAAAGTTTGGCTATTTATTTTTACTTTTACTGGGATTGCGGTTATCCCCCTCATGCTACGAGACTTAATGACTGGGGGATTTTTATCTACAGCACCGCGATATTTGATCCCATCTTATTTAGGAATCCAGATAGCTGTTGCTTACCTCCTGGCTAGTAAAATTACTTGGAGTTTTAATTCCATCCGGCAACAAAAACTGTGGCAGTTTGTGATAGTTGTTCTACTTTCGTGCGGAGTTTTGTCCTGTGCAATCAGCTTTCCAGCAGACGTATGGTGGAACAAGTTTATGGACACTTATAATCCTCAAGTGGCTCGCATCGTTAACCAAGCTTCTCATCCACTTGTGATTAGCGATACTAAGATTCCGGGAAGTGTATTATCTCTCAGCCGCCTACTCAGTCCGAAAGTACAGCTACAGTTGGTGAGCCAACCAAAAACATTTCTAGCTGCTGATGGTTTCAGCGAGATATTTTTATTCGATTCCTCAGATACTTTACGAAACCAACTTGAGAAAACACAGGGTTACAACTTAAAAATAGCTTTCAAAGGCTACAAGTTTGAACTTTGGGAAGCAAAAAAATAGCGGAGGCAATCCTATTTTATGCCTAAACAAGAATTTGTGAATAATTGGTAATTGGGGATTAGGATAAAACTCAATAATCTATATCCTTATTCAGTAAACGGACGAACTAAATTATTTATAGCCTGAAGAAAGTGTTTGTCGTTCTACCTCAAACCCTTGTCAATGTTGCATTTTTTACCTCAAGAGCGCCGACAAGATAACTAGCGATCGCAATCTCCAACGCCGCTATCCTCATGCTCAAACTTTAAGCGATCGCTCTGATCCTAGATACTGTGAATCAGTCGCAAAATCAGTCGCATACCTGCTACCGGAATCTGGCAGCAACTGGGTTGGGCGTTCGCGCTTAAAGGCTGATACCTCTAAGGTTGTCCACCCATCTCCCATTTTTGCCGATTGCCGCTTCTTAACCTCTACTTAGTCCAAAAGGGAGATTAAGTCAAAAAGGAAGATTAGTAAATATTGAAGCAAAGGATTCAATACGCTAGTTTTTAGCGCGTCTTATGCAAACTATTTACGGAAATCTTCAAGGATTACAATCGAGCCATATCAAGCAACTACAGCGGCTTTACGAACAGCGCCAACCAAGCGATCGCCTGACGACTCCGGAATTCGCTCAAGCGCTAGCCGAAATTAGTACGTCCATTCATCACCCTGTATGCTGTTACATCAATCGACGTGGACACCCAATCCGAATCGCCGTCGGTACTCCCAGCCAAACGCAGATTCCGCCCCAAGAGTTGCCCCGGCATAAGGGCGAACACTTGAGTGGAATTCGCTGTCTTGCCACTCAACTCAAATCCGATCCACCGGATACAGCGGCACTCAGGGCAATGGCACAGCAGCGCCTAGACGCCTTAGCAGTGTTAGTTCCAAAGGGCGATGGAGCGCGACGAAATGGTGAAGCCGCAGGCGATGTCAAAGAAGCTTATCTTGCTCACCTGGTTCCCGAAGCAGAAAAGCCCTGGGTTATTTCTCGTCCCCTTAGCTTAGATGATCTGACAGAGCAAGGCTTTGACGACTTAGTAGATGAATGGGAGAGTGAGTTCTCCGAGTCAGGCTTTGAAACATCGCAATTCCACGAGAATAACTCAAAAGGCGATTGCGCTACCGCGCAGCCTTCGGATCGCGTTCTGCTGGTTGGGTTGATGACAGAAGACGTCTCTCCCCAGCGGTTTCAAGATGGTCTGGAGGAACTCGTTCGCTTGGTTGAAAGTGCCGGAGGACAGGTATTAGAGACAATGCAACAAAAGCGATCGCGTCCTCATCCTCAAACGGTCGTCGGTCATGGAAAAGTTGAAGAAATTGCCCAACGCGCTCATCAACTGGGAGCCAATATCATTGTCTTTGACCGAGATATCTCTCCCTCTCAAGCTCGTAACCTAGAAACCGAGATCGGTATCCCTGTCGTAGACCGGACTGAAGTAATTCTCGATATCTTCGCTCAACGCGCTCAATCCCAAGCGGGTAAATTGCAAGTGGAATTGGCACAACTGGAATATATGCTGCCTCGACTGAGGGGTCGGGGTCGGGAAATGTCCAGACTAGGAGCCGGGATTGGTACGAGAGGACCGGGTGAAACCAAGCTAGAAACAGAGCGGCGAACCATTCAGCGCCGAATTGCCCAACTCCAGCAGGAAGTCAACCAATTACAAGCGCATCGCTCCCGGATTAGACAACAACGGCAAGAGCAAGAAATTCCCTCGATTGCTGTGGTTGGTTATACCAACGCGGGGAAGTCCACCCTGCTGAACGTGTTAACCCACGCCGAAGTTTATACGGCAGATCAACTATTTGCCACCCTCGACCCCACAACTCGAAAGCTAGTCATTACAAATCCCGAAACCCAAGAGCGGCGGACGATTCTTCTGACAGACACGGTCGGGTTTATTCACGAACTCCCGCCACCGCTCATGGATGCCTTCCGAGCCACCCTGGAGGAAGTAACGGAGGCGAATGCCATGCTTCATGTCGTCGATCTATCCCATCCCGCTTGGGAAAGCCACATCCAGTCGGTCATGGAAGTGCTTGAAGAAATGCCTGCCCTTCCAGGTAAAGCTTTGATTGCCTTTAACAAGGTCGATCAAGTAGATAGCGAAACGCTAGCCTTCGCTCAA
This sequence comes from Trichocoleus sp. Lan, assembly GCF_039961855.1. NCBI lineage: Bacteria > Bacillati > Cyanobacteriota > Cyanophyceae > Leptolyngbyales > Trichocoleusaceae > Trichocoleus > Trichocoleus sp. Lan. The sequence continues at coordinate 4,324 of NZ_JAMPKA010000031.1, forward strand.
CAACAGTATCCCGAAGCTGTGTTTATTTCAGCTACTCAACGCTTAGGTTTAGAGACCCTACGCCAGCGGATGGTGCAACTGGTTGATGAAGCAGTTTCACAACCGCACTAATAAAAATGTGACAAGAAGCCAGTAATTACGGTGTCTATTTTTGGCAATGTCCCCCGCTTAAAAAGGGGTTATAAGCATTTTCCCCCTTTTTAAGGGGGATTCGGGGTTCCCTCTGGGGAGAGGGGGGATCGAGTGTATAGGACACCCAGTTAAGTCAAGAACCAGCAAGCTAAGCAAACAAGAATTCACACACTATTTGCAATGATGAACAATCCAATAACGTGGAAGTACGTATTTCAAACCAAAGCTATCATTAACTGGGTCGAATCTGTAGCTTTGTTGTTATCTGACCAATGGATTCGCCAAATACTGGGTCAAGAACCGCTCACCAATCCTGAATATTTACATCTGTTTGGCGCATTGGTATTTACGATCGGGATTGGTTATTGGTGGGTTGGTAAGGATATCTCTCGAAATCACGATCTTATAAGATTTGGAATTTGCGCCCAAGTTTCTGTCTTTATCGTTTTGGCTTATCACACCTTAATCGGTGGTCTTCACCCATTTTATTTAGTTCCGGGTGTCATTGACCTTACCTTTGCGATTCTCTTTAGTTTATTTCTCTCCTCTTATGAGCGGATTAAACCAGCTTTAGAGTAATTAGAGTCGAGTATATGCAACTTAGAACCCCACCCCTACCCGTGAACGGGGAGGGAGAAATCTTACCTTCCTATGTCAACGGGAAATTATACCAGTCATAAATAATTCCTGAACGCAAGATACCCGACTTCTCCAAGAAGTCGGGTATCTGAATCTCGCATCTGACAACTCAAATAGGAGAGAACGCAACATGACACAAAAACATGGCCCTTGGACAATCCAAGAAACAAATCGAAAGTACCAAAATTCATTTATAAATGTTCGTGAAGACCAAGTTCTCCAACCTGATGGACAACCGGGTACGTATGCTACCGTCACGATGAAATCTGGCGTTGCTATTTTGCCAATCGATAGCGATCGCGTAGTCTATCTTACCCGGCAATTTCGTTATGCGCTTGGCAAAGAAAGCATTGAAGTTGTCGCTGGTGCTATTGAGGAGGATGAACCGCACCTGGAATCTGCACAACGAGAAATTGAAGAGGAACTGGGAATTAAAGCTTCAGAATGGCTCGATCTCGGAGTTTTTGACTTAGATACATCAATTGTCTGCTGTCCGGTGCGTCTATTTCTAGCAAAGCAATTAACATTCACCCAATCCCATCAAGAAGGAACGGAAACGATAGAAACAGTTCGGATTCCCTTAAGTGAAGCGGTGCAGATGGTCATGGATAGCGTAATCACACACGCGCCAAGCTGTGTGCTGATTCTGAAAGCGAATAAGGTACTTGGCGAATAATAGGCGATCGCGCTGACACTGGCTAAACATATCACCACAAACTTTGGAACTTATGAATAAGTCTCACGGTTGGGACGTACTCAAACTAAGCTAATGGCAAATGTGGCTGGCAAATGTGGCTGGCAAATGTGACTCGCAATAGTAGCTATGACTTTGGTTGCGGCTTCCTTTTCAAGCACTTTTAGTCACTTGGGCTTGGTGATTTGTAAGGGATAATGATTCAGTTCAAATGGAACAACTGAATGAGTGAAGAACAAGAGCAGGAATCTCAACCTTTTACGGCAGCTCCGCTGCTGCAAATCGGTACTAGCGGTTGGGTTTATAAGTACTGGATGGAAATCTTCTATCCAGCGCAGATGCCTGGAAACCAACAACTCCCATTTTATGCACAGCACTTTCCGACTGTAGAAGTTAACTTTTCTTTTTATCGTCTGCCAGAGCGGTCTGTATTTGAAACGTGGCGAGAGCAAACACCTGAAGGGTTTATTTTTGCTGTGAAAGGTAGCCGCTACCTTACCCACATGAAAAAGTTAAAAGCTCCGGCTGAGCCGCTATCTCGCTTGATGGAACGAGCGGGTGGGTTGCAAGAAAAATTAGGCCCAATTCTGTTCCAATTCCCTCACACATGGCCCTTAAATATCGAGCGCCTTCAGCCGTTCTTAGAATTACTTTCTTCTTATCCAGAAAAACGTTATACATTTGAATTTCGGCACCAAAGTTGGCTAATTCCACAGGTATACGAACAATTAGAACGTGCGGGTGCAGCCCTTTGTTTGCCCGTTAGTCCCACAGTTCCGCTAGATATTCGTTTGACTGCGCCCTGGACTTATATTCGCATGCACAGCGGACAATGGGGTGTTGGTTACAGCGAGGAAGAATTGTCTACTTGGGCTTCTCATATCCGCTCATTTCTTCAAAAAAAGATTGACGTGTACGTATATTTCAACAACGATCCAGATGGTCATGCTATCCGCGATGCTGAACGCCTGAAAGCATTACTGTCCATGAATTGTTCAACGTTTTAGTGATGAGGAAAAGCAAATAATACCTGGCGATTGGAAATCGCGGCTACACAAACAAAGTCCGCCTGCGCGGACTATTGAACTCTGCTTCTGTCAGGTTTAGCGTGTAAGGACGCGATCGCTCGTTTTCTGTGATGCAGGGAAATTGTTAGCGTTGGCTGTGTCGTGGGAATACTGAGAAAGAATGCGATCGCTCGTTTCCTCTGATGCAGCTAAATTGTTAGCGCTGGCTGTGTCGTGGGAATACTGAGAAAGAATGCGATCGCGCTGCTTAAGTTTTAGCAACCAGGAGACAATGATGAATTTAACGGTTACAGCAACGTTTATGCTGACTGATTGGATCGCCAAAAGCTTAGCAGATGGAAGCGCTGTGCGTATGGGGGGTGTAATTCGGGATGTAGCGACAGGACAAATACTTGCTTTCTTGAAGGAGTCTGGCTCAAATCCTTCCCAAGCGCTAACGCCAACAGGTTCTTCTCCCAATTTACTCAACCTTATTTTTTCAGGGGGAAATCTAGCTGGTTCAGTTGCTAATGCAGCAGTGACAGGGAAAGGATTAGGTGTTGTTAACCAGTGTCTGGGTGGACTTGTACAAGCCAGTTTCGGTAATCTCGCTGTTTCAGGGGCAACTTTGATTGCTTCAGTAGCTAACGCCGCTGTTACAGGGAAAGGATTAGCTGATGTGAACCAGCGGCTAGGTGGAATTGAGCAGCAAGTAGGAAATATTCAGCAGGGTTTACAACAAGCTCAAGGAATTTTGCAAGTGGCTTCTGCTGCTAGCGTACTGAATCTAGGTATTGCGGTGATGGGATTTGCTGTATTAAACCAGCGTCTCAACGAACTGGAACAACGCCTAAAACAGAGTGAGAAACTGTTAAACAAAATTAACCGCAAAATTGACATTGGATATTATGCTAACTTCAAAGCTGCTATTGGTCTGGCAATGAATGCCTTTACGATGACCAAAGCGGAAAATAGAGAACGGATGGCGATTGAAGCTATAAATCGCTTTCTAGAAGCTGAACATATTTACACTGACTACACAGACAAAGAACTGGAACTAGGTAGCCAAATCGCTGATGAATATCTTTTGACATTATCTCTAGCTTATATTGCTGAAGCGCGTTGCCATCTTGAGTTAGGAGAACCCGAAACAGCACTAAGTCGCTTCCAAGAAGGTGCGAAAGTTGTCCGTTCTCGTATTCATAAATATGTTGAACTTCTACTTACTTCTAACCCAGCCGCCTATTTACAGCCTCAGTTTAAAGGTCAGATAGATTTGCGGCGGCTAACCCGAATTTACCAGTGGATAGATCCCGCTTTGGATGAAAATGCTGTTTTTGAGCTTCAACGTGAGAATTTGCTCAAGATGGCGCAAGACCCTAATAAATGGGCTGAATCTTTACCAGCGGCAATTCTAAGTCGCGTTGAGGTTGCAGGAGGTTGGTTTGGGCCAAATGCAGGAGATTTAAAGCGGGAGGCTGATAAACGGCTCCTCGAAGTGCTGGAAGTCATGGAATCTATGGTGGAAACCAATCGCCGTTTTGAAGCGTATCAGACAGAAATACAAGCGATCGCACAATTGGGAATTACCTTCCATGACTGGCTGAAATTAACTCCCTCCATAGACTCTAAACCCGACGGTGCAGAATTAATGTACATCATTCCATCCCAGCCGTTAGAGTTGCAATTCTCTGTTTAAAGTGGTTTCTCTTCCAGAAAAGAATAGCCAGCAAATATCGCCTGACAATCTCTTCCCAAGCACAGGCGATATGCTGATCATTAAAATTTAAAAGTAAAAAAAGCTAATCCGTGATTATTGCGCGTAACCAATAAGAAGATAAATGTCAAGATAGCACCAGAAAAAATAGCCCATAAAACATATCGATTTTTTCGATTCAACCAACTAAAGAAGAATACTAAAAGGAGAAAAAGAATAGTAGTAGCAATTCTTTGTAAGTTTCTTAAATCCCAAGCTATCAAGGGGTCTTCCAAATCTCCAAGCATCATATAAAATAGCTCCTTGTAATTTAGGCTTATTCTAAGCAATATCAATAGACAGCTCAACAGCTAAACACATAGTTTTGTGTAGACGATACCAAGTGATCGCTACTGTTAGGAAAGCGAATATAGACAATGGTGTTGAAATACTACTAATGATAGTTGACAAATATCAAAAGATTGCCTTTTGAATATCACCACTGAAAGTTAGAAAGCAAGTCAGAAAGCCGCCTTAGCCGCCATCTCCAAAGCGATAGCCTTTGCCATAGACAGTGTGAATCAAAGTTGTCTCTCCAGATGCCTCAATTTTGCGCCGCAAAAGGCGAATCAAAGCGGCTAAAACGTTACTGCTGGGTTGTTCATCTGGGTTCCACAAATGTTGATGAATTTGGGCGTGAGTGAGCAACTGCCCCGCGTGACGCATAAAATATTCCAGCAGATGAGTTTCTTTCTCCGATAACTCAATGGTGCGTCCGTGACGATAGGCTAGCTGGTTTTCACAATCTAGTTCTAAATCCCCAACCTGAAGGAGGGGAGGACGGTTATGCGCCTCTAAACTTACGCTGGTAGGCGCATCAGTCGCGGAACGACGCAGCAAGGCGCGGACTCGTGCGAGTAACTCTCGCAATTCAAACGGCTTCACTAGGTAGTCATCCGCACCGGCGTCCAAACCCAGCACGCGGTCGTCTAGGGTATCTTTGGCAGTGAGAAAGAGGACGGGTGTAGCATCTTTGCGCGATCGCATCTGCTGACAAATTTCCAACCCGGTGATCTGCGGCAGCATCCAGTCCAGAATCAGCAAGTCATAGCCTCCTTGCAGCGCCATCTGGCTGCCAGACGCCCCATCGTAAGCCAAATCAACGCTGTAGCCTTCACGACTTAGCACGCGACTCAACGGTTCAGTCAGCTCAACTTCATCATCCACCAAGAGAATTCGCATCACAAAAGTTATGAATTATGAGGTATGAGTTATGAGTTACCTTGTGACATCCAGAACTCAATACTTAACACTCAGAACTCTATTCTATGCTTACCGTTGCATTGCCCAAAGGCGCACTCTTATCTGATAGCATTCGTCTACTGCAAAGTGTCGGACTCGACTTTAGCGCCTTCAAAGATTCTGGCAACCGCCAACTGCAAATACAAGACCCCACCGGCACCGCCCAAGCCCTACTGGTAAGGGCGCAAGATGTCCCAGTTTATGTGGAATATGGGCAAGCACATTTAGGGATAGTCGGTTACGATGTTCTGCGGGAGAAAAACCCCCAGGTTGCTCATCTAGCTGACCTCCGATTTGGTTCTTGTCGGCTGTCAGTGGCGGTAAAGTCTTCTAGCCTTTATCGGTCAGTCTTACAACTGCCGCCCCACGGTCGAGTCGCGTCTAAGTTTGTTCACTGTGCCTACGAATACTTTGAAAGCTTAGATTTACCCGTAGAAATTGTGCCTTTGTCTGGTTCCGTAGAACTAGGGCCGATTACCGGGATGTCCGAGGCGATTGTGGATTTAGTTTCCACAGGTCGCACCCTGAGCGAAAATGGCTTGATCGAGATTGATACACTATTTGAAAGTACAGCGCGGTTAATTGCCCACCCTCGGAGTTATCGCCTGAATATGGGCGATATCCATCAATGGGTCGAAGATATCAGAAGCGCTGTTCTAATTAATTGCTAGCGCAAGGCGATCAAATGGACGAAACAATTAGGATTTGCTCGGTTGATAAAAATGCTTGGAGTTCAGTTGTGCAAGGTTTTGACCCGAATATTCTCCAAGACGTGCTAGAAGTCTATGGCGCTGATGGCGAGAAAGTCGGAACTCTGTGCGAATCGGTAGATGGCAAATCCTACATCAACGGGCAACCTGAAACGGCTTACCTATCTCTACAGGCAGCTGCTACAGCACTGGTAAAAGGGGAACAATAAAAAAAGTAGAAAGAAGATAGTGGCAGCATGACTCAATCCCCGCCTCTGACGGAAACTAGAGAGCGATCGCGCGTTCGTGAAAGCGACTGGCGACTCTTCCTGCGCTTAGTCCCCTACGCGCGGAAAAGCAGTCGTCTGCTGATAATTTCCATCCTGTTGTTGGTGCCGCTGTCAGTCGCCGGGGCAATTCAACCGATCATCGTGGGGCAAGCAATTTCGCTGATTCGCGGGGAAGAAGTCTGGTCTTTTCTTCAAGGTAAAGGCTTGTTGGAAGGAATCAATCTTCTCGCCGTTTTACTGCTGCTAACGATGATCGTTCGCATGGTGTTCACCGCCGCCCAAGGTTACACCGTGCAGAAGGTGGGGCAGCAAATTACCGCCGAGATTCGCACTGACTTATTTCATCACGTCACGTCCTTAGCGGTGCGATTTTTTGACCGCACCCCTGTAGGACGATTGATTACCCGCCTCACCAGCGATGTCGAAGCACTAGGGGATGTCTTTTCCACAGGTGCCATTGGCATTGTCAGCGATCTGGTATCGATTTTAGCGATCGCTGTCACCATGTTTTTGCTGCAATGGCAGCTGGCATTGATGCTGACACTGATGTTGGTGCCAGTCACGGCTTTGATTATTTACTTCCAACAGCAGTATCGCAAAGCCAATTACAAAGCCAGAGAAGAACTGTCTGCACTCAACTCAACGCTGCAAGAAAACATCGTAGGGGTGAACGTCGTGCAGCTATTCCGGCGAGAGAAATTCAACTCAGAACTGTTTCGGGTGACGAATCAGCGGTACATCGAGGAAGTGGATAAAACCATTTTTCACGACTCAGCCGTATCAGCCACCTTGGAGTGGATTGCACTGGTAGCGATCGCGGGCGTACTCTGGTTAGGCGGACAAATGATTATGGGCAAAGCCCTCAGTTTTGGCACCCTCTCTGCCTTTATCCTGTATGCCCAGCGTCTCTTCGATCCCTTACGACAATTTGCTGAAAAATTCACCTCCCTGCAATCTGGTTTCACCGCCGTCGAACGCATCACCGATATTCTCAACGAACCAATTGAAATCCGCGATCCTGAAGGGACACAAAAACAGCTTATAGACAGGGGAATTATCCCGTCTGTAGCAGAGGAACCCAGGAGAATTTCCCATTCCCCATCCCCAACCGCCAAAGGTGAAATTCGCTTTGAAAATGTCTCCTTTGCCTACAAAAATGATGAATACGTCCTCAAAGACCTAAACTTCACCATCCATCCCGGCGAAAAAGTCGCTCTCGTTGGCCCCACAGGTGCCGGTAAAAGTTCGATTATTCGCCTGCTGTGTCGCCTTTACGAAACCACCGAAGGTCGCATTTTCCTCGATGGTGTCAATGTCCGGGACTTACCCCAAAGAGAACTGCGGGAACACCTAGGCGTCATCCTTCAAGATGGCTTTCTGTTTGCCGGTGACGTGAAGAGCAACATTACTCTAGGAGATACTTACTCCTTTGAAGAAATTCGACAAGCCGCCGAAAAAACCAATGTTGCCAGTTTTATCGAACAACTGCCTCAAGGCTACGATACCCAACTTAGAGAACGAGGCACTAATATCTCCAGCGGACAAAAGCAACTCTTAGCATTTGCCCGTGCCGCTATCCGCAATCCCCGTATTTTAGTGCTAGATGAAGCAACAGCCAGTCTAGACGTAGGTACAGAAGCCTTAATTCAAGATGCCCTCGACAAATTGCTGGAGGGACGCACCGCCATTATCATCGCGCACCGTCTCTCAACCATCCGCAATGTAGACCGGATTTTGGTGCTGAAGCGAGGGCAACTGGTAGAGTCGGGCAGCCACGATCAATTGTTGCGCCAAGGCGGATTGTACGCCAGTTTGTATCAGTTGCAAATGTTAGGCGCGTGAACTACCCACGCTGACTTGGAACTCCAAGTCAGCGTGGGCTTCTGTAATCACAGGGGAGTGCCGCAGCTTGGACTTTCGCCCTAACCTTGGTCTTATCTCCCCTCCTACAGCAGAAACGGCTGAACCTTCCGCCTTTAGCATTCTGATCCCCTCTGCTCTAATATTTATCGCTGCGTTTCCATCACGGTCATGATGAGTATTGCAGTGAGGACAAGTCCATTCCCTCACCTCCAACGACATCTCACCTATTTGATTGAAACAATTAGAACAAAGTTTGGAACTAGGGAACCATCTATCAATCTCAATCAACTTTCCGCCTTTGCGTTCTAGCTTGTAGGCTAAAAAGTTGGTGAATGTTCCCCACCCAACATCAGAGATTGCTTTCGCCAATTTATGATTGCGTACCATGCCTTTAACATGAAGATCCTCTACGATGACAGCTTGGCTATCGCTGACCAACTTATGGCTAAGTTTATGTAGGAAATCTTGCCGCGAATTAGTAATTCGCTCGTACACTTTGGCGACAACTTTTCTATACTTGTGTCTTGAATTACTCCCTTTTCGTTTACGGGCTAGTTTTCGTTGCTTGCATTTCAGGTTTTTCTCATGTTTGGCGAGGTGTTTAGGATTATCGTACTTAGAAACCTTCTCGCCGTCAGTAACAATAGCGAAATGTTTCAATCCTAAGTCAACTCCGTAAATTTTACCTTCCGCTGTAGGTGGTTTCTCGCCTGCAACTTCAGTCAGGATAGACGCGAAGTATTTCCCTGATGGTGTTTTGCTCACAGTAACCGTCTTGATTCTCCCCTCAATTTGTCTATGTATTTTGGCTTTAACTATCCCGATGTTGCCGGGGAGCTTGATATTGCTGTCTACAATTTTGACGTTTTGAGGATACTGAACTGACTGTTTGCCATGCTTGAATTTGAACTGAGGAAACCCCGCACGTTTCTCAAAAAAGTTTTTGTACGCTGTGGTTAGATTAAGCGTTGCCGCCTGTAAAACTTGGCTGTAACACTCAGCTAACCAAGCTGTATCTTCAGCCTTTTTGAGTGTTGGAAGAAATGCGTTGAGTGCTGCACGTCCAAGTCCTTTACCCGTCTCCTTGTAAGTCTCAATAGATTTATTCAGAGCATAGTTCCACCACCAACGCGAACATCCAAATGTTTGCGCTAATAGTATTTCTTGTTCTTTGGTTGGATATAAACGGACAAGGACCGCTTTGTGTAACACTCAGCATCACCTCCTTGGCAAAAATACTTTACCATCAATCAATATTGTGGCAAAGTAGTTCAATCAAATAAAATAATGGGTGATTCCTCGTGCATCTTTTTCCTCGCCTCACGGCATTGGCAAAAAATACAATCGTCACCACCCGCCTTATATCCCGCCATTGATTCGGAGTACCAAATGAGCGTGGGGGACTTACGCCGATCTAATTAAACTGATATCTTGCACCAAGCCCCCAGAATAGAATTCTGGGGCTACATAAACCAAGTCCGCCGGAGCGTACTAACCGAAAATCAAGAGTTTTGTAACCTGCGTAGGCAGGTTTCGTTTGTGTAGCGGCGGTTTCTACCGCCTGGTGGAAGATATAAGTTAAACAAACGTGCCATTTGACTGCTTGCGTTGAATGCCAATCACTGAAGGACGCGGTGGTCCTTGAGGATTTCCCTCAATATTGCTAGGCCAATTACTACCACGCGGAACCGTGCGTTGTTGGTTAAAGAGAGTGCCATTTAAGTCCAGCATCTCAATCGTTCGGCTTAGAGTTTGCTGAGGATTGAACGGGCAATCTTCACCAGGGTGCTGCACCGAAATAATCAGCGTATCCCCGATAAAAGTAGGCCCTGTCAACTCGCAACGTGGAGGACCGTAGGCAAAGGGGACGATTTCTCCAGCATCCGGGCCAGTGGTGGGAATGAAAAAGAGCCAGTTATTGCCAAAAACCCCAATCAGGTTAGAAGTTTGAACATTGAGATTAGAATCATCCACACTAGGAGAGTTAGAACCCACGACCCTGTGGTCTATCGCTAATGGCGTTGCGGCAGCACCAACATCAAAACCATTGTGAGCGCTAGTAGACATATCTGTAACACCCCAAATATTTCCTTGGGGGTCAAATGCCAAATTATCCACATTGGCAAAACCCGAACCCGGTTCTGCTGCCGCTTCCCCACCTTTAGCAAATCGCTGCCAGCGGAAAGTTGTACCCGTGCCATCCGAGCTGTTTTCCATAATTTTGAACAGTTCGCCCGAAGGTTGTCCGGCGTTGACGGCAGGGCTGTACTTAGAAACCACAAAGATTCGAGAATCGGGGTAGCCATCGCTTCCGGCTGCACCATCCGTGTAGGCAATAAATACATCCTTGGTGCGAGGATGAACTTCGATATCTTCGGGACGTGCGGTGGGAGTTCCGCCAAGGAGGTTGGCAGCTAAGAAGGCATCCACGAGGACAGCCCCTTGGCTGGTATAGAAGTTGGACAGCTTCTTACCTTGATAACCTGCCAGGGCTGTGGCTTCATTGGTGGTATCTAGGTTGAATGCACCGCCATCTGTAGTTTGACCTGCAATACCGTTCCGTCTGGGTAATTTAATCAAACCATTCCGGCTCGCTTTGCCCAAAGCGGCAATTTCTTTTGAGCCAAGAACGGAGGGCGGAATCGGATTGGTAGCAGCATTCAAATCCAGGGGAATCCACGTTCCTGTCCCGTCAGGATTGTAACGGGCGACGTACAGCGTCCCCTCCTCAAATAAAGCGCTGTTATTCTTGCTATTCGGGGCAGAAACAGTGCCTTTGCTAACAAATTTCCAGGTGTGTCCGCCGCGCCGGTCATCACCCATGTAGGCAACTAATTTTTTCCCAGCTTCCGCCCGCATGGCGATGTTTTCATGGCGATAACGACCTAATGCAGTGTGCTTGCGCGGGCGGAAATTCGGGTTACTGGGATCGATTTCCACCATCCAGCCGTATTTCTCGCCAACCAAGCCAAATTTTTCCCCACTGGTACCGGCGGTGTAGCTAGTCTGAGTACCATCAGATTTTACAGATTCTGTGACTCCTACAAAAAAGGCTGTGCTTGCCTGAAAGTTTTCTTCCGCTGAGAGGATGGTTCCCCAGGGAGTAGTGCCGCCAGAGCAGTTGTAGGCAGTGCCAATGATTTTGTTACCCAGCCCATCTACGCTGAGAGGAAATACTTGGGTGGCAGCGGGTCCCGTACTCAACAGGTAGTTTTGATCGCCTTTCTGGTAGCTCTTGGAACCCCAAGAAGTAATAGTTTTATACTGATCGGAACGCTGGCTGTTAATCCCTAAACCGGAAAGACCATGAAGGCGTCGATTGTTGGGATCTTTAACAATCGAATAGCGTCCGGCGCGATTTTGGCGTGCCATCCGCAGAACCGAACCGCCCATGTTGTACATGATTTCGCCCAACAGGAAAAGATCGGTTTTGTCACCCGGTAAACTCTGCCCAACGACTAAGGGATAAGACTCAGGTAATCCTGCTAAATCCTCTGGGACTTCAGGGAGTGTAAAAGTAAACGGGTAGGAGACATACTCGTGATTTACCCAAAGGTAGCCGTCGTTGGGATTTCTGCCATCCAGGGGAACAAAGCCGGTGTAGTCGTTGTTGTAGCCAAAGTATTCTTCTGGGTTGGGATAAACGCGATCGCCCCAACGTACAATCACATAACGTTCGTACTCTGGGGGCACCACTACATCATCAACGATGTTGTAGGTGCTTAACCGAGTATCGGTAGAAGCACTAATTACGCTTCCTTGATAATTAATGGCTGTGGCGTAAAAACTTTTTTGTTCTTGGTAAATCGGTAAAGGATGCGGCAATCGCACTGGGGTAAATTTCAGTGGTAGAACCGCTTGGGCAACGTTAGGATTGCTGCCAAAATGCTGTCTCCCCAAAGTAGGAGCTAGTACAGCAGTACCGGCACTCGCCCCAAAAAAAATTAGTAGCTGCCTCCGACTGAACTTAGACATTAAATTCCTCTCTTTTTGCGATCGCAATAATCAAAAACTTTGAGTCATTATTTGACAGGAATTTAGCCGAGCTAACCTCTATAAAGCTTAAACAGTCAACCAAAAATGCTGCGACAGCTAAGCCACAGCATTCATGTCAACGGCTAGTCAACGCAGCATTACCTCAAGCCATCGGCATAAGTATCTATACCTGTAGCATCCTGCCTGCTTTTTGTTCTCTTTAGTCGAATGGGCGGCTCCCTCATACTCGACTTCCACTGCCAAATCTGAGTGTTTCTACGCACCCTTTGGAATACTACTGACGTAGAATTAAGCTTCTTTAATCTCTGGGTTAATAAAAGATTAATAAAATATAAATTTATCAAGAAGTTGTCAATAAGATTGTTAAGCCAAATTTTAGCAGGTCTTATTCCTCTATTAATGTTCGCTTAACCAAAAATGCTTTTAATAGAGATATCAGTGAAAATACTTAAAAGCTAAACTAAGCCTGCTTTCAAAAATTAGCAGAACTTTAAAAATGACCTTTTTGGCAGAAAAAATTAGGAGTTAACTTAATGATAAAAACAATTAGTCTTGCAGCACTGGCTATCAGTGTAAGTGTAGTTTTTCCATCTACAGTAAAGGCTGCTGTTCTAAATAGAGGATTTGAACAAGGATTCCAGAGTTGGAAAGCCCTAGGCGATTATCGAATAGAAACTTCAGATTTTGGAATCAAGCCATTCCAAGGAAAAAACCAGGCTTTTGTCTCAACTGCATACCAAGAAACTCTTAGTCTCGACAATAATTCTAATCCGATTATTGGCGGTAATGCAGCCCCCGTCACATTCATTTCTGGCTTTGCTGAAGAAGAAACTTTAGAAGGATTCTTGGGTTTCTCAACTTTCTTGGGCGATCAATCTTTATACGCTCTAGCGACCGCAGAGCCGATTGAGGGATCTGCCATTAAGCAAACTTTTAAAGGCAGTGCTGGGCAAAAGTTATCTTTTTCTTGGAACTTCCTCACGAATGAGGCTGTTGAGCAACCTGGGGTTGATGACTTTACCTATCCTGATTTTAATGACTTTGCTTTTGTAAGTCTTCAGTCAGATTCTGGTACTCAATTTTTTAATTTAGCGGATACGATTTCAAAATTCAGTAACTCTTCAAGTGTCTTTAATAAAGAAACTGGATGGCAAGCTTTTTCTTATATTCTTCCAGCCTCAGGGGAATATACTTTAGGGATTGGGGTTGTGGATGTTGGGGATGGAACACGGATTTCTGCCTTAGTGGTTGATGAGGCAGAGGCAGCAGTTGTTCCTGAAAATACTCCTACATTGGGTATACTTCTTTTTGGAACTTTAGCAGCAGTAACCAGGTTAAAGGGTAGAAAGAAAAATTCAGGTTTGTTGTCTTAAAAAAATTATTTGAGCGTTTTTTATACTTAGAGACGCAATGAATAATTTTCGGTTACTGCTGTAATTCTTAGATTCCCTCCAATGCTCATTAAGTGGGAGCAAAAAAGCAGCTTAGAGGATGTCTGAAAAGTCATAATCGAGACGCTGAAACAGTAGAGATCCCCCTAAATCCCCCTTCAAAAGGGGGACTTTGAAAAAATTCTCCCGCTTAAAAAGGGAGGCTAAGGGGATCGAAGCAACTTCTTACGTTTTCTTGCACTTTGGGAAGAGCAAGATTGAGAGATGCTGAAGTTTTGTCTTTAAACTTTAACTGAAATGTACTAGATGCGCGAATAATTGCGCCGTGTATATTTACCTGTAGATTAATCATCCCGAAAACCCGGATCGTCTTCGCGGCTGAAGGTGGATGTCGGTGGAATCGGAGGTGACGAGGAATTAGATGAATTATTATAAAAGCCTAGTAGCAATCCAGAATTATCAAAATATCGAATCCAACGATCAATTTTAGGTTCTGTCTGCCAATCAGAACGATACACTTTTGAAAATAGAAGCGGGGCTACTTGTCCTTTGACATCACCGAAAATTCTGATATAAATTTGTGTAACCTCCGGATTTTGTGCGAATCCCTGCTCAACAGAATTGCTAGCAATCGATTCTGCTTGCTCAAGCACGTCTTCAAAACTTTGATTAGTGTTCGGGCTAAAAATTAGATCGATTTGTTGGCGTTCCGGTTGTTGAGTTGTAAACTCCTGAATTTGAGAGAAAACAGGGGGAGCGATCGCGCTCAATCCTGTAAAAATTAAAAATGTAGCTGAAACGATGCCGCGATGGATACCCATTGCTGTTACTCGTTAAAATTTTATCGCTTTATTCCTTCTACTGAAAGTCCTTTTTGACACAGCTTATCTTTGCGATCGCACTTCAGCACTAACAGACTAACACTCGTAGAATTAATCAGCCACTAAGCGAAGGTTAATTCTCAGTAAAGACGAAAAATAGAAGCGGGTAGTTAGGTATAGTGAATTTAAGTAAAAATCTTCTCCAATGGAGCCTAACTGTGCTGCTGAATGGGAATTGCGATCGCAAACTCTGTACCTTGCCCCGGTTCGGAAAGATAATGCAATTGACCTCCGTGTTTTTTTACCACAATTTGATAGCTGATCGATAAACCTAACCCCGTGCCTTTGCCTACGGGTTTGGTTGTAAAAAAGGGATTGAATAGCTGTTTTTTCATGGCTTCCGTCATCCCTAGACCGTTATCGGCAATGCTAATTAATACCCGATCGGAGTTGACAACAGAGGTGCGAATGCAAATTTTAGGGATGTAGGACTTAGTATTTTCTTCCCCACGTTCCATTCTCTCTTCTAAGGCATCGATTGCATTCGTCAGTAGATTCATAAAGACCTGATTCAATTGTCCGGCATAGCATTCTACTTGCGGCAAGTCGCCGTATTCCTTCATTAGTTGAATGCCAGGATGGTCAGGTTTTGTCTTCAGGCGATTTTGTAGAATCAGGAGGCTGCTTTCAATCCCTTCATGAATATCAACCGCCTTCATTTCTGCTTCATCCAGACGGGAGAAGTTCCGTAGCGATAAGACAATCTGACGAATCCGCTCAGCACCTACTTTCATGGAAGTTAGCATCTTAGGAAGGTCTCCGATCAGGAAATCTAGATCGATAGCCGCCATTTCGTCTTGAATCTCAGGGACTGGATGGGAATAGTGCTGTTGGTAGAGCTTTAGTAGATTCAGGAGGTCTTTGGTGTATTCGTCTGTGTGAGCTAAGTTGCCATAGATAAAGTTGACGGGATTATTAATTTCATGGGCAATACCGGCAACCAACTGCCCTAAACTCGACATTTTTTCTGTCTGTACCAATTGAGCTTGGGTTTGTTGGAGTTCGGAGAGGGTTTGTTCGAGTTTGGCGGCTTGTTCTTGGAATTGTTTGGCAGTGGTGCGGGTGGCGGCGTAGAGTTCGGCTTGGTTAATCGCGATCGCAAGTTGGTCGGTTACAGCGTGCAGCAGTTCGACTTCCCAATCTCTCCAAGGTCTGGGTGCAGAACTCTGGCAACAACTCAGGATACCAATGGTACCCGATCGAGTTTGAATGGGCAGCACCAAGATAGAGGCGAAGCCCATCGAACGAAGAAATTTACGCCACAGGCGATCGCTGGCGGATGCTGCGCTTCGCGGCTCCTGGCTTGGCTGAGCTGCGCTTCGCGGCTTCTGGCTCAGTTTCTCGATATCATCTATCCGCAGCATTTCCAGGTTCAAAAGTTTTTGCCCCATCGATCCGACAGCAGCAATCGGGTAATAACCTCTGAGATCGGAAAGCTCCGAATTGCGAGCTTCCTTGACAATTGCCCAACCGGGTTCCTCTCTGTCAGGGTAATACCAGGCAAAATGACACCGCTCAATCTGCAACAAATTGCGGATCTCTTGCACGGTTGTTTCCAAAACTTTGTCTAAGTTAAGACTGTTACGGATTTGGCTAGCGAGACGGTTGAGCAAGTTTTCCCGCCTTGCTTGTTCTCTTAGTCGCGCCTCACTTTCGCGCAGTGCTTCTTCCGCCTGTCGGCGATCGGTGATATCCCTAATCATCGCAAAGGCTCCAGCATAATTCCCTGCTGAGTCGAAGATGGGAGAGGTCGAAACAATTGCCCATCGAAACGAGCCATCTTTGCGACATAATTTAAAATCAATCTTGGCCTCGATACCTTGGCGGCGAAGCTCGACTTGGCGAACCGCGATCGCTTTCCCTTCATCATCCATGAAATCAAATAGCGACTTACCCTGCATCTCCTCAATGCTGTAGCCAAGCATTTCTGCCAGTGTGCGATTGACAAAAATCGTCTTGTTTTCAGCGTCGATCACCCAAATTCCTTCTAAGGCAGTCTCAATAAAGTGACGATAACGCTCTTCGGATTCTCGTAGCGCCTCCTCAGCAGCTTTACGCTCGGTGATATCCCGCGAGACGCCGACTAGACCTATGACATTTCCAGAAGGATCGCGCAAAACGCTTTTTGTAGAGAGATAAATCTTGGTGATTCCCATGATGGTGACAACTTCCTCAACCATTTCCGGTTCACCCGATGTCATAACGCGGCGGTCAGTTTCGTTTATCTGACGGGCAATCTCAGGCGGCAACAACTCGGTATTATCCTTGCCAATAATTTCCTCCACCTGCCGATTGAAAATCGTGCCAAAACCTGAATTCGCCATCACCACCCGGTATTGTAGATCCTTGACAAAGATGGCATCGGGTGTTCCTTCAATAACTGCCTGCAAGAGGCGATAGCTTTGTTCGAGCGCCAGCTCGGTACGCTGGCGCTCTAGCATTTCTTCCTGCAATTGCTCGTTGGCTTTCCTCAGTTCAGCCGTCCGCTCTTCGACCCTGATTTCTAGCTCAGCCTTTGCCTTTTTTAAGGCTTGCTCTGCCTGGTGACGCTCGGTAATGTCAATCCCCGTACCAATGATGTACTTGACCCCACCAGAGGAGTCAAGCAGCGCCGTATTCGACCAAGCAATCAAACGGCGATCGCGATCGCGCGTTAACCAATAATTGTCATATTGGTTTGGAAACTGACCCGCTTGAAGATTTTTGAAGACCGCTTTGACAGATTCCACTTCTTCTGGCAGCAGAAATAAATCCCAGAATGGTCTGCCTTTGACTTCCTCCGCCGAGTAAGCAGTGGTTTGCTGGCAAGCTTGATTAAAAACGACAATTCGCCCCTGGGTATCGAGAACCACTACCAAAGTTGCTGCTGTATCTAGAACAGCGGCGACGAAGTTGCGCTCGTCCGGCAACACTTCCTCGGCGTTGAAGGTTACACGACTTTCTGACATATTTTTTGAGATGCTTATTCAGAATTTTTTGATTCTACATGATGGTGCTATTGGTTCAGATTCTTCAGCTACAAAAATTTGGATTAAAACTGTTTAACCAAGACTTGTGTTTGTGGGAAGCAAATTACAGCAGGCGAATCTTAATTTGACTTGGCTAGAACCGATTTCGCAGACAAACCTGACTGCTTAATCGGAAGGTAAATTGCAAATTCTGTTCCTTCATCCATCTGGGAACTCACCATAATTTTTCCATGATGCTTTTCCATAATTTGATAGGAAATTGAAAGTCCTAAGCCAGTTCCCTTCCCGACATCTTTAGTTGTAAAAAACGGGTCAAATATTTTCTCTAGAATTGGTTGTGGGATTCCAGAACCATTATCCCGAATTCTCACGATTATCTGATTTTTTCCTAATACTTGGCTAGAAATAACAATTTGTTTATCTTCCCGCTCTTTCTGAGCCAGCAGTGCATCAATCGCATTACTCAGGATATTCATAAATACTTGATTGAGCTGTGCAGGATAACACTCAACAAGAGGTAACTTGCCATAGTGTTTAATAACATTAATCTCTTTTTTGAGACGGTTATTTAAAATTAACAGCGTATTGTCCATGCCTTCGTGCAGGTCAACGGCTTTCATGTCCGCTTCATCAAGACGCGAGAAGTTCCGTAAGGATAAGACTAACTCGCGAATTCGCTGCGTCCCTATTTTCATAGAAGACAGCATTTTGGGTAGGTCTTGAGCGATAAATTCTAGGTCAATTTTCTCTACAAAACTCTGAATTTTAGGCGCGGGATTAGAATATTGTTGCTGATAAAGTTTCACTAAGTTAAGTAAGTCTTGAACGTAGTCGTTCGTGTGTTGCAGATTGCCGTGGATAAAGTTAACCGGGTTATTAAATTCGTGGGCAATGCCAGCAACCATCTGACCGAGGCTGGACATTTTTTCGGCTTGAATCAGCTGAGTTTGAGTTTCTTTGAGTTCTTGCAATGTTTGTTCCAGTTGCAAGGCTTTATCTTGGGCAAGATGGGCGGAATTACTAGCGTCGGCGTAGAGTTCAGCTTGGTTAATTGCGATCGCCATCTGATTAGCGATCGCGCAAAGCAGTGCCACATCAGCATCCGTCCAAGGTTTTGCTTCTTGGATGCGATTACAAATTATCAAGCCAATCCTACCGAATTGTGTTTGAAGTGGTAGCCCTAACACAGAAGCCGCACCCGTTGTCAATAACAGCTGCTGTAACGGCAGATCGTTGTTTAGAGTCTTGACATCATCGACGCGAACAATTTCTTGGCGCAGGATTTTCTCAGTAAATGCACCAAAGACTTCATCCGGGAAAAAACCCACCCAACTACGAAGATCGGTCTTTTTGGCTTCCTTCACCGCTTCCCAACTAACAGGCTCCATGTCAGGACGGTACCAAGAAAAGATGCACGTATCTAGGTGCAACCGATGATAGATTTCATGAACAGCCGTCTCTAGAATGGTATCCAGTTGTAAAGAGTTACGGATCTGGCTAGCTAAATGATTGAAAAGTTCTTCTTGAGCCGCCAGTTCTCGGAACCGGGCTTCCGATAGCCGCAACGCTTCCTCAGCGGCTTTGCGATCGGTGATGTCGGAGCAGATTGCTAAATACTGGAAAGGATTTCCTCGCTCGTCCAGAACAGGAACGATGGCAGTATCAACCCAGTAATAAGTTCCATCTTTAGCTCTGTTCTTTATTTGACCTCTCCAAACCTTGCCGCTAGAAATTGTTGACCAAAGCTTCCTAAAAAATTCTTGTGAATGATAACCTGAATTAAGAATTCGATGGTCTTGTCCTATGAGTTCTTTTGGGGAATATTTGGATATTTCACAAAATTTATCGTTGACATAATTAATCATTCCTCTTCGATCGGTGATAGCAACAATCGCCGCCTGATCTAAGGCAAATTTGACGTCAGACAAATCTTTGAGCGATCTTTGGAGTGCTTCCTCTGCCTGCTTGCGTTTAATCCCTATGGCAATTTCATCTGCGGCAAATTCTAGCGCCTTGAAAATAGATTCGCTCAAGGTATGGCGGGTAAACATGGCAATCACCCCTACGAGCTGACCTTCGATTGTTAAGGGATAGCCAGCAAAAGCAACCATTCCCTCTCGCTTCGCCCAATCTTTATCGCTAACACGAGGATCGTCAAGGACAGAATTCGTTAAGTGTGGTTTTCGCTCTTGGGCAATCAGACCGATTTTGAATTGTCCGACTTTAACGCGGCGATGATTGCCGTTTAGGTGAGTGTATATCCCTGCACTAGCTTGCAGCTCTAGTACGTTTTCCTCAACATTGAGCATCCAAATGCGGGCGAATGCTGCATCTAGGTGTTTAACCACAGCCAAGACGCAGCGTTGCAGGATACCTTGTAAATCGCTTTGAGTGAGAGCAGATCCAATATCAGCACGAAATGCGGCTAGTCTAGCTCGCTCTGCTAGGGCTTTTTCAGCAGCTTTCCGCTCAGTGATGTCGTGGAAGTAGACAGAAAGCCCCTCTTCACTGGGGTAGGCACGGACTTCAACCCAGATATCGAGAGCTGGGTAAAATTCTTCAAACGTGATAGAGACTTGTTCAGCAGCACTCTGGTGATATTGATTGTAAAAATTTGACCCAATTGCAGCGGGAAACCGATCCCAAATATTCGTGCCCAGAAGTTCGGACCGGGTTCTCTGTAAAAGTAGCTCCGCTTGCTTGTTGATATAGGTGAACTGCCACTGATGGTTGAGGGCATAAAAAGCATCCGTGATGCTTTCAAGAACCTTGAAGACTCGCCGGTTTGATGAGTGTAATGCCTCTTCTGTTTGCTTGCGATCGCTAATATCAAAGATTGCCCCGTTTAGACACAGAAGCTCTCCGGTGGAATTGAATATGCCCTGACCTTTCTCGTAGACCCATCGGATACTTCCATCGGCTCGAATGATTCGGTACTCAATGATAAAAGGCTGTTTTTTCTGCACAGCCTCCTGGATAAGCCTGTCCACTATCGCGGTATCTTCAGGATAAATAATACTGGCAAAACTGCGAACTTGATTGTGAATAAAGTCTCCAGGCGGATAACCAGAAATTTCTGCGATCGCATCGCTGATAAACTCCATCTTCCAGTCGTCATCGCAGCTACACCGATAGATGGCACCTGGAATATTAGCAACCAAAGCTCTGAATTGCTGCTCGCTTTCCTGCCGTGCTGTTTCGGCGTGTATGCGATCGCTAATGTCACGGGCAACCGCATAGATTAAACCTTCTGGAGCAAAGGGGACGCACGTCCACTCCAGCCATTTATAGGAACCGTCTTTACAGCCGTAGCGGTTTATAAAGGAGCTAACCATGACTCCGCTAGCAAGCTTCCTCGCCTCAGCAATGCTGGTTGCTCGATCTTCAGAATGAATAAAATTCAACAATGGCTTTGCTAAAATTTCTTCGCCAGTGTAGCCAAGTGTTGTTTCAAAAGCTGGGTTTATCTGCTTAAAATAGCCGTCAAACCCGACGACACAAAGCATATCGAATGAAAGGTTGAAGAAGCGATGAAGCTGTGCTTGGGTTTGCTTCAGTTCCTGGGTGTAGGTGCCGACGCTGCGGATTAGCTGGTTGAGGGAGGTTGTCAGGCGTCCAACTTCATCCTCGGTGATTACGGGTGCCTGGAGAGTAAAATTTGCTTGTTCGGTAACTTGCTGAGCAATTTGAGTTGCAGTTTCCAGAGGATGCGCGATCGCTCGACTGGAATAGCGGGCGATTATCGCGGCGATCGCCATTGACAGCAACATACTGGTAACAATTATCTGGATTCGCAGTTTCTCTACGTGCTGTAAAGCGATCGCTGTTTCTTCCTCATCGTGATTAGCAACCTCAATCAATTTTGTTAAATCATCTGAGAGACTATCAAACTTAAGCGCCTCCTGAGTATTGGTAAAATTCAGCAAGGAATTTTGGATTATTAGAACTGTTTCAGGCTGCAACCCACCATCTTTATCAATTTTCTTTAAGATTACATTTAGGTTTTGGCTATAAACTTCTACAGTTTTGTCGTAAGTTTTCAACCAATTTTCGACTTCTGCAATCTCTTGAGCTGAATGCTTGAATAATTGAGATTCATTACCAAATAATTTTACTTGTGAATAAAGTTTTTCAACCTTTTCAATTTTCTCTACTAAGCGCAAAACTTCGCTGTGAAACTCTTTTGGTTTTCTTAACTGATAAATTAACTGTTGCTGCTGGTTTCTTGCTTCTAGTACAGCAATTTTCAAACTACTCAAAAGATAAGCTTCTTGCTGTGCATATTTGAGTTGCTGGGACATCTGTCGCTGGTAATATTCGCCAACGAGCAGCCCTGCACTCGCCCCCAAAGTTGCTATTCCAATGGCAACTGCATATCCATAACCAATCTTCTGCCGGATACTTAAGCGACGGATTAGCTGTTTTAGCCAATTATTCGGAGGTCTTTTAGAATGGTTTTCCGGAACAAATACAGGATCTAATTTTATTTCCTCTTCAGACACTTTTGGCTTGAAAGACTGCATCAACAGAAAACCTCCGTAACTACCATTAATTTAGGCAATTCGTAAAATACTCATTTTTGCCTGAGAAGCTTCGTTTATTTATAAAAAGTTAGTAATATAAAGTTTTGATGAAGCGAATTAACGATGTATACCTACGCACAAATAAAGTTAACAGATAGGGTGATACTGATAGTGACAAGTGTGAATATTTAAAATCATCAAACTAAAAGGGTCTAATTGGAATCAGCAAAATAGCTGAATCTTAATATTTATCAAAAACCTATTGTGCGATCTCAGGAAAATTACGACATAGAAGCGTGCAGGACGTTGCTAGAGAGCTTGGCGATCCGATAAGCTTTTGCAAAATGCCTCTGAACTGAGTGCGCTGCACCCAGACCTGTCAATGACTAATACTCCTTCACTGATAAGCCAAGATGCTGGGACGACAGGAGCGATCGCTTCTACCGACACATCCATTTGGCCTAACCTGCTACAACAGCTACTCGATCGGCAATCCCTGCCTCATGACCAAGCCGCCTCTCTCATGCAGGCATGGTTAAACGAGGAAATTCCACCAGTGCTATCGGGGGCGATTTTAGCCGCCCTGCAAGCAAAGGGGGTTTCGGCAGACGAACTCGCTGGGATGGCTCAGGTGTTGCAGTCTCAATCCTCCCCACTCAGCCCACTCGCCGAGAAGGCGAAGCGCCCACAGTCCCCCATCCTCACTCCAGTCATTGACACCTGTGGAACTGGTGGAGATGGGGCATCAACCTTTAATATCTCTACCGCCGTTGCCTTTGTAGCCGCTGCTGCTGGCGTCTCAGTTGCCAAACATGGCAATCGCTCGGCTTCGAGTAAAGTTGGATCGGCGGATGTCTTGGAAGCGCTGGGAGTTAACCTAAACGCCAGCAGTGAGAAAGCACAAGCCGCACTAGAGGAAGTCGGGATTACCTTTTTATTTGCACCCGGTTGGCACCCAGCGCTCAAAGCGGTGGCATCGCTGCGGCGAACCTTGAAAGTGCGGACGGTCTTTAATTTATTAGGCCCATTAGTAAATCCGTTACGCCCTACCGGGCAGATCATTGGGGTGTGCGATCCTAACCTGGTCGTGACGATTGCCCATGCTTTAGGACAGTTAGGAACTCAGCAGGCAATTGTCCTGCACGGACGAGAGAAACTGGATGAAGCTGGATTAGCAGACGCGACAGATTTAGCAGTGCTCTCTGGTGGTGAGGTACAACTGACAACGCTGCATCCCCACGAATTAGGCTTGACACCAGCACCCACCACGTCGATTCGGGGTGGAGATGTTGAGGAAAATGCCGAAATTTTGCGCGATGTCCTTCAAGGAAAAGGAACATCTGCACAGCAAGATGTAGTGGCTTTAAATGCGGCGTTGGCACTCCAAGTTGGGGGCGCGATCGCAATGGGTAGCCATGCGGAGGGCATTACAATGGCTAGAGAAATCTTGGGTGGCGGTACTGCCTGGTCGAAGTTGGAGCAGTTAGTTGAGTTTCTGAAAAATTAGCCATTCGCTCATGTTTTTTTGAATGGGCGATGTCTATACAGTAGGTCTCCCGATAGTAGGGGCATGACATTGCCATACCCCTACTATCCAATACACCCAACCTTGGAATTGCTATCGTCGCCCCTTCAATTAGGAGCTGCCAAATGCGATCGCATTCTCACACAGTACCCCCTACCTCTTATCCCAACGGCTGTGAGATGCTAACTTACCAACTAAGAAGTAATTTCTAAAAACTAACCACTCCCTTATGTCTATTTCTTCTCCTCAACCAGCTCTGCTTGTCCTTGCCGATGGCACGTCGTACAAAGGCTGGTCTTTTGGTGCCCCTGGAACAGCTATCGGTGAAGTGGTCTTTAACACAGGTATCACCGGCTACCAGGAAGTCTTGACAGATCCCAGCTACTGCGGTCAGATTGTCACCTTCACCTATCCAGAATTAGGCAACACTGGCGTCAATCTAGATGATGAAGAATCGAATGGTCCCCAAGTGCGGGGCGCGATCGCTCGTAACATTGCCTCCCGTCCCAGCAATTGGCGTTCCAGCCAGTCTTTGCCCGATTATCTCAAGCAACACAACATTCCAGGCATTTACGGTATCGATACCCGTGCCCTTACCCGAAAGATTCGCTCTGCTGGTGCCATGAATGGCGCGATTTCCACCGAAATTCTTGACCCCGTTGAATTGTTGGAGAAAGTGCAAGAAGCTCCCAGCATGGCAGGATTGAATCTAGTTCGGGAAGTGACCACTGCCAAAGTCTATGAGTGGTCTGACCCCACCGAGTCGAGTTGGGAATTTAGCCCTGGAATCCCCTCAGAAAGCGGGGAACCCCTCACGGTGGTTGCCATTGATTTTGGCATCAAACGGAACATCCTGCGGCGTCTGGCGAGTTACGGTTGCCGCGTGGTCGTGGTTCCCGCCAATACACCCCCCGAAGAAATTCTCAAGCACAACCCGGATGGAATTTTTCTTTCCAATGGTCCCGGCGATCCCGCTGCTGTCACCGAAGGCATCGAAACCACAAGGGCGCTGCTAGAAAGCCAGAAACCGATGTTTGGGATCTGCATGGGGCACCAAATTCTTGGTCTTTCGCTGGGGGCTGACACCTTCAAGCTCAAATTTGGTCATCGGGGCTTAAATCAACCCGCCGGTTTTGAGAAGCAGCGAGTGGAGATTACTAGCCAAAATCACGGGTTTGCCATTGACGCAGATTCTCTAAATCCAGAAGTAGAAATTACCCACCTAAACCTGAACGACCGCACCGTGGCTGGGTTGCGTCACAAATCTCTACCCTTCTTTTCCGTGCAGTATCACCCAGAAGCCAGCCCTGGCCCTCACGATGCCGACTATCTGTTTGAGCAATTTGTTGAGCAGATGAGATCGCATAAGCGTAGCGCCTAGATGCGATCTCATTGCCTCGATAAGACCCGTTAGCGAGTAGATTTCCCCCCTCTTGCGCGAGAGGGGGAAAGAGGGGTGAGGGGTGTCCCAGATGAAGTAGAAAGTCTTAATATCCTTGCTCGGTCGCGAATAACTAAGGACGAATTACAACAGATGCGTATATCCGCGCATTGTGTTTTATAATAAAGCCTCGACTAAGGACAATCCAGCTAGGAGGGTGTTATTCCTGAGCCACTAACCCTAACTGTCAGCTTAAGAGGCACTCGCGAAGTTAGGGACAATTATCAGCTATTCCGCCTCACAGGCTTATTGGATGCTTTTTCCGAACCCACATTTCGGAAAGTTATCAGCAAGTGTATTGAAGATGGACCCAGCAACGTTGTGCTGGATCTTTCCAAAATTGATTTTGTTGATAGCTCTGGATTGGGCGCTCTAGTGCAGCTGGTGAAAAAGGCTCAAAGTCTTGAGGGTAGTTTGCAAATTGTTACAAATGCCCGCGTGACTCAAACTGTCAAGCTGGTTCGCTTAGAACAGTTTCTGTCATTGCAGCCTTCAGTCGAAGCGGCATTGGAGAATGTCAAGCCTGCTTGACCTATACAGAGGCGCGATCGCGTAGCGGCGCGGATGCGCTTTTCGTATGCCGCGATGATTCGGCTACTCGCGCTTGAGGGGCGGGGGCTTTAGAACCCGCCCCAATCATTTTCAAAAGTCCTGAACCGGGAATGATGGGGAAACAAAGAGCAGCGGTGCAGAGGCGTAGGAGACAAGGGAACAGGTAATTACCGATTACCCCCTACCGACTCCCGACTCCCCATACCCCATCCCTGATTTTCAGGCAAAAGCATTAAGATCAACTAGAGGGCGAGGTAGGGCATAGATGTGAGTTCACAGGAGGAAGAGTGTTCAGATTGGCTGAATACTAACCCCGTACTGGGTGAAACCAAAATATCGTTGAACTCGATCTGGGCGATCGCAGATCGTCGCACGCAAATTCAGCGGATTTCCCCGGCGTCTTTAGCTTATCTAGGAGATGCCGTGTATGAGCTTTATATCCGTAGTTTTTATCTACTGCCACCCAAGCGATCCCACGCTTATCATGACATGGTAGTGGCGCAAGTGAGAGCTGAAAGTCAGGCAAAAGCATTGCGATCGCTCGAACCCCACCTTACCAACACAGAATTAGAAATCTTGCGGCGGGGACGTAACGCTGCGGCAGGTCGTCCCAAGCGCCTCGATCCCGAAATTTATCAACAAGCTAGCAGCTTAGAGACGTTGATGGGCTATCTTTACCTAACAGATCCCCAGCGCTTGAATCAGCTGTTGAGCTACTTAGAACTAAATCCACTTCCACAAGTTAAAGATTCTTAACAATATGGCCGATCAACATCGCCGCCCTCAGCCTCCAAGCAGATCCAGCGCCAGTCGAGGGAAGCCCATTCGAGCCAAGCGTGCCTTCCCAAAGCGTCTTGGGGACAATCGGATTGGGAAGCGAATTGTAGAGCAACAGACGCCCCAGGATCGTTCCTTCTCTGATAACGAGGATGTCAATCGGGATTCGCGCCCAGTTGGGAAGCACGAGCAAGTCAAGCCAATTCTCCAGCGCCGAGAGCGTCAGCAAATCCGTCCTCCTTCCCGTCACAAAGACACAGACTCAATTGACACGCGCCGGGAGCGTCAGCAAATCCGTCCTGCCTCCCGCCACAAAGACACAGACTC
Organism: Trichocoleus sp. Lan; assembly: GCF_039961855.1. NCBI lineage: Bacteria > Bacillati > Cyanobacteriota > Cyanophyceae > Leptolyngbyales > Trichocoleusaceae > Trichocoleus > Trichocoleus sp. Lan. The sequence goes on from NZ_JAMPKA010000031.1 coordinate 31,018, forward strand.
AACTGACACGCGCCGGGAGCGTCAACAAATCCGTCCGGCTTCCCGCCACAAAAACACAGACTCAATTGACACGCGCCCGACAGACAACTTCAAGCCAAAGAAGTCAATTCCCAACCGTCACGAACGGGAGATTCCCAGAGGTCGTTTTCAGGACGAGGATCGAGCAGCAGCAGCCGCACCCGAAGAAGAAAGCGATCTGATTTATGGACGGCATCCTGTCCTCACAGCGTTGGAAAAACATCGCCAGCTGAATCGGGTTTGGATACTGCCAAATTTGCGTTATGATTCCCGGTTTCACTCCCTCCTACTGAAAGCCAAGGAACGGGGAACGGTAATCGATGAAGTCAGTGCGCGCCGCTTAGAGCAAATTAGCCACGGGGTGAATCACCAAGGCGTGGTCGCTCAAGTCGCGCCCTACGCTTACACTGACCTGAGCGAGTTAATCGCTCAGGCAAAATCCGTCTCGGAGCAGCCAGTGCTGGTGGTAGCGGATGGCATTACCGATCCCCACAATCTAGGAGCGATTATTCGCACGGCAGAAGCTTTGGGTGCCCAGGGATTGGTGATCCCTCAACGACGAGCAGTGGGAATCACATCCGCCGTCATGAAAGTGGCAGTCGGAGCTTTAGAAACTTTTCCTGTTTCCAGAGTGGTTAACCTCAGCCGTGCCTTAGAAGAATTGAAAGCGGCTGGCTTTTGGATTTATGGCACCGCCGCAGGCGATGGTCAAATGTTACACACTACTCAATTTTCCGGGCCAGTAGTATTGGTGATTGGTTCTGAAGGTGAAGGATTGAATCTTCTGACACAAAAGTGTTGTGACTTCCTGATTTCGATTCCGCTACAGGGAAACACACCGAGCCTGAATGCGTCAGTCGCAGGGGGAATGGCTCTTTATGAAATCTATCGTCAGCGCTGGTCGAATCGGCTCTACTTGAATAATCTTTCAAAAGAGACTTTCAAAAAGAAAGATGACAGAATATAACAGAATGTAAAGAACAACCTTTTAGAAGACTGCTTTGTATCCCCTAAGATAGGCCAAAAATATGAAGGAATTCTTGATTAACATTCTCCACTTCTTTGGATGGGCTTCGTGGGTTGAGATTGTCACAGACAACCCCCGTTGTACTTACTACTTTGGCCCTTTCCTCAGCTCCCAGGAAGCTGATAGAACCAAAGCTGGTTATATCGAAGACCTGGAAGCAGAAGGAGCGAAAGGCATTAAGGCTACTGTGAAGCGCTGTAAGCCAGAGAAGCTGACGATTTACGATGAGTCGGGGGAGCGTTTTGACCGCCAAAGAACAGCCACGTTTTTTAGCGGTCAGCCTTCTTAGGTTTTGAGCTTTTTCACAGGTGATATCCACTTCCTTTGAATCCCCATCTTTGGCACCTTACCCCTAACCCCTCTGGGTTTACCAGAGGGGTGCGATCGCTAGGAATAGATGCTTCTGGGATGCTAAGAATTCACAAGATTGGAAGGATACCAGACTCGAACTTGCATCCCCTTTGGTGGGGGCTGCATCACTTCGGGACAGGGTGAGGCGACGATGGTATCTAAACTCTGGCTGGCGTCACGACTTGTGGATGGCTATCGAGCCAAGAGTCAATGTCCCGCAGTACCCGTTCGGGAATTTCCCAGGGAAATAAATGAGCGGTATTCGGGTAGCAGTGCCATTGGCAATCCTTGAGGTGATGAGCCGTTTCTAAACTGGACTCAGGGGTGATGTGGCGATCGCTTGCTCCTGCCAGCATCAAACTCGGACATTGGATTTGCTGGAGATCCGCCAATCGGTTGTAACCAGCTCTCAGAGCAGTATTGAGTGCCTGCGTTGCCGCCGCTGAGGTTTGCAAGTAAGCTGACATCGCTTCCAATGCGAGGTAGCGGTAAGCGCCAGGGGTATGTTGCCCGATCAGGTAGCGATAGAGCGATCGCTTCCCAAAGGTCTCAATATTCCATTCCCACCCAGGCTGTACCCGGTTCACGATCGAAGCCAGCCCCGTGTAGAAATTATCCTGCCAGCTGATTGGCGGATGATTCCCACGGGGGCGTGCTGCTGTGGCAATCAAAATTAAACCCGTGACTCGCTCTGGTAGCCTCAGCGCCAACTCCATCGCCAAAATCCCCCCTAACGACCAACCCAATACCAGGCAACGCTCAATCTGGAAGCGGTCTAGAAGCGCCTCCAAATCGGTTAAATGGTCTTCCATTCTAAAATTACCCTTGATGCGACTATTGCCGTATCCCCGGAGGTCAGGGGCAAAAGTTTGGAATTTTTGGGATAAGTGGTTAGTGAATACAGACATACTGCTGCCTAACCCCGGATGACCGTGTAGACAGAGAATTGGAAAGCCTTTTCCCTGGCGGAGAACGCTGAGCTGATGAGATGAAGAGGACGAGTGATGCATGAAGCCTATTTCTCTTTATATCCTCCAGCATAGGTAATCACGCACATCGATTTGTATTTTGCGTGAGACCCAAAAGCCACTCCTGCGACTCGGAAAGCCGGGTTGAAAATGTTTTTTCTGTGACCGCGATCCGGAACTCCATCATCAATGATTAACTGCATGACGATAGATTGAGGGGTGTCAGAGCCGTAACTAATATTTTCGGCTGCGGTGGTTTGCCAGGAACCGTAGCGGTTGATGCGAGAAAACGGATCGCTGCGATCGCTCCCATTGTGACCAACCTTACCTTTTGGTCCTTGGTCTTTCACATGATCCCTAGCCCCCAATGACATCCCTTTAGATGCACTTAGAGGTGGGAGAGGACGAGTGGATTTCAGGAAGCGAATCGCTTCATCGACGGCTTTCACACCTTCTTGGGTTTGTAAAAAGACGTTTCCAGACATTCTCACTTGCTTACCTTGGAAGCGTTTTTTCCAATTCTCCAGTACGGCGGCATAGGCGGCGGGATTTTTCCGCGCCTTATTCATTTCAGCAATCACTCCTTGTTCCAGCGGTGAGAGAGTAGTTGCCTGCGCCAATAAGGTAGATGCTTCTTGAGAAAGACTAACGGGGACAATATTACCGCTAACATTTTCCACAGACTGCCGCGCTTGAGCGACAAAAGGAAAGAAAGTAGCGACTAGGACGATGGGGGCAAATGCCCAAAATTGAATTCGACGCATAAGTTACCTTAAGACTCGCTGCCACGAGTTGATAAACTGTCCGTATTAGATAAATAGACAGCACCCCACGAGAAAGTTTCCCTGTTCCTGTTGTTGACTAACAGGGGATTGCCTAGAATGTCCAGGGTTGGTGCTAACTGAATTTCATTGTGAATCGCCCCATACCCGATGTCATCGGTGCGATCGCGTACTACTTAGCCTTGAAGTTAGCTTGGAAGCCGCGTTCAGTAAGTTTGTATAATTCGACACAATTAAATTCTTGTATTGAACCTGATTCAGAATTTAGCGCGCTGGTAAGGTGGAGTGGTAGCACGCCTCTCACTTGTGTTTGTCAGCGACAAAACTTATCTATATACGCAGAATTCTTCTGTTTTTTTTGCAATTCGTTATTTCAACAAATGTTACTAGCCTTTGTGTAGAGGGAACTCTAGATATTGAATCCTCTTCGTCATCATGCACTTTGGTATGCAGATGGGGAGGGGCAGAAGCCGCAGTATTGGATACTGTCCAGTGTAGGAACCAATCCCTAATTCATGAAACAGCACTTCCCGGCTCAGAGCCAGATGAAGCACGATTGCCTTTGTTTCCAATTCATTGAAAACCTACCCTTAGCGGCTGCCATTCTCGATTGCAACCTCAACTATCTGCTCTTCAGCCAGCGGTGGTTGAGCGAACTGGGACTGAAGCAACCAGAAATTATTGGGCGATCGCATCCTGAGGTTTGCCCCTCGGATTGGGAACCCTTACAGGCAGCATACCAACGTTGTTTGACCGAAGCAGTCGAGATGTTGGTTGAAGAACCGTTTCAGCGAACGGATGGCTCAACTGGCTGGCGCAAATGGGAGATTCGTCCTTGGCAAGATGAAACCGGAGTGATGGGCGGCATCATCCTGGCAACTGAAGATATCACGGAGCGCAAACAAGCTGAGGCAGCTTTAGCCGTTAAGGAGGCACGATTTAGAGATACCACCGCGAATCTACCTGGGGTGATTTTCCAGTTCACCAACCGGAAGGATGTCTGGAGAGTAGATTATATGAGCGAAGGAATCTGGAATCTCCTAGGCGTGACGGCTGAGGTGGTCATGGCAGATTTCGGCGCGTTCATTCGTCAGGTGCATCCTGACGACTTAGAAAGCTATTATGCATCGGTCACTGAAGTGATTGAGCAATCCATCCCTTGGCACTATGAAGGGCGATTAATCAAGCCAAATGGAGAGATACGCTGGTGGCAGGGTAGTTCTATCCCTACAAAAAACAATCAGGGTGAAATCATCTTCTGTGGGGTGCTGCTGGATATCACGGAGCGAAAGGAAGCGGAAGCAGCACTGAACCAAGGGAAGCTAGAGCTAGAACAACGAGTCGAGGAACGCACCCAGGAACTCCGAGCGGTGGTGGCACACCTGCAAGACGAAATTCGAGAGCGAGAGCAGGCAGAAGCCGCTTTGAAAGAGAGCGAGGCAGAACTACAAGCGATTATCGATAACTGTCCGGCAGTGATTTATTTAAAGGATATTCAAGGACGACACATTCGGGTTAATCGGGAATTTGAACGGTTATTTGGCATTACCAGAGAGGAGATTAAAGGAAAGACGAATTACGACTTGTTTCCCCAAGAAATGGCTCAGCAGTTTACACAGAACGACCGACGGATTCTGGCAGGGGGAAAAGCCATCGTCTCAGAAGAAGTTATCCTCCATGAAGATGGTTTGCATACCTACGTTTCGGTGCATTTCCCAATTCTGGATGAAGCTGGTGTGCCTTACGCGCTGGGTGGGATTTCGACGGATATCAGCGATCGCAAGCGCGTCGAAGACGAACGCAAACAAGCAGCAGCAGACCTGCGCGAACGCAATGCCCTCTTAAACTCTATTTTGGAAAGTACACCAGACTTCATCCTTGTCAAAGATCGGCAGGGGCGTCATATCGCGCTCAACTCTAATTTGGCAAACTTCTTTGGAAAGCCAATTGAGGAGATTCTTGGCAAAGACGATTCTGAACTGCTACCTCCTGACATTGCCCACCAAATCATGGCGAGAGACCGTCAGATTATGGAAGCAGGCGTTACTGAAGCTTATGAGGAAGTGGTTTCTAATGGTGACATCAACACCACCTTTTTAACCACAAAAGCTCCTTGGCGGGATGCTCACGGTAACATTCTGGGTATCGTTGTCATCACGAGGGATATTAGCGATCGCAAACGGGTAGAAGATGCCTTGCGATTGTCCGTTCAGCAGCTAAAAGAGCAAGCACAGCGCGAACAGTTAATTAATCGGCTCACCAACCAGATTCGCAATTCTCTTGACTTTGATGCCATCTTAGAGACAACATTGCACGAAATCCAGAAAGTCCTTCAGACCGATCGATGTCATCTTGGCTGGTATCACGGCAATGTAGAGGAGCCATACTGGGAAATTTCTCCGGAAGTTCGCCTTGCTCACCTACCCGATTTGACCGGACGCTATCCTGCATCGGCATTCGGTGTGTTAGCGACCAAACTTCTAAAGCTGGAAACCTTACGAATAGAAGATATCGAGACGGTAGAAGATCCCACTTGGCGAGACTTTGTACGCACGCTAGGAATGCGAACAGTACTGATTATCCCCGTTCAGTTACCTGGGGGTATGGTTGTCGCAATTTGCTGTAGCCACAGCACCGAACCGCGTTGCTGGAACGATAGCGAGGTCGAGTTGTTACAGGTCGTGATCGAGCAGTTTGCGATCGCGCTCAACCAGGCAGACCTGTACAATCAAACCCGTACTAAAGCACACGAGTTAGAGCAGACACTCAAGGAACTCCAGCAGACTCAGGCGCAATTGGTACAAACTGAAAAAATGTCCAGTCTGGGACAGTTAGTTGCTGGCGTTGCCCATGAAATTAACAACCCCGTCAACTTCATCTACGGCAATCTCACTTATGCCAACAACTATATGCAAGACTTGCTGAGGTTGCTGGAACTGTATCAAACGCACTATCCTCACCCACATTCAGAAATTCAGGAAGAAGCTGAAGCGATTGACCTAGAATTCCTGATGCAAGACTTGCCGAAGCTGCTATCGTCGATGAAAGTTGGAGCCGACCGAATTCAGGAGATCGTGCTGGCACTCCGCAACTTCTCACGCATGGATGAGGCAGAAGTGAAAGCTGTCAACATTCACGAAGGAATTGACAGCACGCTAACCATCTTGCACAACCGTCTGAAAGACAAATCTGACCGTCGCGGCATTGAAATCATCAAGGAATACGGAAATTTGCCCTTGGTGGAATGCTACGCCGGTCAGTTGAATCAGGTGTTTATGAATGTGCTTTCCAACGCGATGGATGCCCTAGACGAACGGGACGCTCAGCGATCGCCTCAGGACATCAAAGAAAATCCCAGCCGCATCACCATTTGTACTCAGTTACTCAACCCCCAGCAGGTGCAAATCCGCATCGCTGACAATGGACGGGGGATGACTGAAACGGTTAGACAGCGCCTGTTTGAACCTTTCTTTACCACCAAATCGATTGGTAAAGGCACCGGATTGGGTTTGTCTATCAGCTACCAAGTGGTCGTCGAAAAACATGGTGGTCAGCTGGAGTGCATTTCTTCTCCCGGTAAGGGAGCTGAGTTTCTGATTACACTGCCTTTAGTTACCAAAGTGACAGCCTCTCTGTAATCTGGCATTCTGTCAACTCAGGTACAGCTAAATGACTGAGGCTGTCAGAAGCGCTCAAAGGCAATGAACGCTTAAAGCGCTCCATCCAGATTCAATCTTGATGACACCGAAATTACTTGGCAGCAGTGAGTAGATTTTCCATATCTGACAGTTGGATAGGACCTGAGAAAGTCTCAGTATCGATCAAGAAAAAGGGAGTGCCTGCAAGCCCTAAACTCTCAGCAAGCTGAATATCCTGCCCAATTGCAGCACTGGCGGTATCGCTGGCGCGATCGCGGTTAAATTGCTCTAAATCCAAATCGAGTGTTTGGGCAATCTCCACATATAACTCCTCGCCCAATTTGTCTTGCTTGGCAAATAAAGCATCATGATATTCCCAGAATTTGCCTTGCCGATCTGCCGCCCAAGCCGCTTTAGCCGCTGGCATGGCTTCCGCATGGATCGGAGTCAGGGGAAAATGCTTGTAAGCTAAAGTCACTTCATCCGGATGCTTTGCGATCAGCTCCTTTAGCGTGTCATGCGCTTGGGCACAATAAGGACATTGGAAGTCTGAAAATTCGATTAGCACAACCTTTGACGACTCTGTTCCCGTCGTCGGAGATGCCCCAATGACTGCCTTGGGGTTGGTCTTGAATTCCTGCAAAAATGACTGCTGGGCTTGGCTTAGCCGCTGTTGTTGTTGTTGTTGATATGCCTGAACCGACTCCAGAACCACTTCTGGGTGCTGACGAATCACTTGTAAAATTTGCTCTTCCAAGCGCGGGCTAATTTGGGTCGCTGCTTGCACTGGGAGTGTCCAACCGAAAAATGTTAGAGACAATAGCAATAGGGTTGCGAGTCTCAATACTTTCTGAGCGAGAAAGCGCATGGGAGCGATCGCGCAAAACTGAAATCGACGCATAATTGACCTGGCGTGTGTTACGGACACGATCCAGTATGCTCGACTTGGAGGGTAACTGGACAGCGTCGGGAAAGGGATGTCTTGTGTAGAACAACCTTCGGTTCCGCATTTCAGGGTTTGCCAAACTTCCCGCTAAAATTTCACAATCCCAAAGGATTGCTGAATTAACCATCGCGTCTAAACCACGACCTATACTAAATATCTGGACTTTGAGTCACTAAAGGTAGAAGCAAAGCATGCCATCCATCCGCGAGTTGCACAAACAACTCATTAGTAAAGAACGCTCCGCTGTAGAACTCACTCAAGAAGCTTTAGACCGCATTCAGGCACTAGAGCCGAAATTGAATAGTTTTTTGAGCGTGACGGCAGAGAGAGCATTAGAACAGGCTCATGCTGTGGATGCCAAAATCGCTGCCGGTGAAGAAATTGGGCTGATGGCTGGCATTCCCATTGGCATCAAGGACAATCTCTGTACCCAGGGAATTCGCACCACTTGCGGTTCCAAGATTTTGGAAAATTTTGTCCCCTCCTACGAGTCAACCGTGACCCAAAAACTGGCAGATGCTGGTGCGGTGATGGTGGGCAAAACGAATATGGATGAGTTTGCGATGGGCAGTTCTACAGAAAGCTCTGCCTATCAAGTCACCGCCAACCCTTGGGATTTACAGCGGGTGCCGGGAGGATCGTCTGGCGGTTCGGCGGCGGCGGTGGCGGCAAGAGAGTGTGTGGTGTCTCTCGGTTCCGATACAGGGGGGTCTATCCGTCAGCCAGCATCTTTCTGCGGCGTTGTCGGGTTAAAACCGACTTATGGGCTGGTTTCCCGTTTTGGTCTGGTTGCTTATGGGTCTTCTTTGGACCAAATTGGGCCATTTGCGCGGACAGTCGAAGATGCGGCAATTTTACTGGGAGCGATCGCGGGTTACGATCCCAAAGACTCTACCAGTCTCGACGTGAAAATCCCAAACTATGCCAAATCCTTGAGACCTGACCTGAGACCTAGAGGTCAGTTGAGAGTAGGTTTTATTAAAGAAACTTTTGGTGAAGGTGTAGACTCCTGTGTGTGGCAAGCGGTCACAAAAGCGATTGAGCAGCTGCAAAACCTGGGAGCCGAAATTCAAGAAATTTCCTGTCCCCGCTTCCGCTACGGTTTGCCCACCTATTACATCATTGCTCCTTCTGAGGCATCCGCCAATCTCGCCCGTTACGACGGCGTGAAGTATGGCTTCCGGACGCCTGACGCGGATAATCTGTTGTCAATGTATACTCAGACCCGCTCCGGCGGTTTTGGCACCGAAGTTAAGCGGCGGATCATGTTAGGCACTTATGCTCTCTCCGCAGGATATTACGACGCCTATTATCTGAAAGCGCAAAAAGTCCGCACCCTGATTAAACAAGACTTCCAACGGGCTTTTGAAAGAGTGGATATCTTAGTGTCTCCCACTGCTCCCACCACTGCATTTAAAGCAGGGGAAAATAGCGAAGATCCCTTGAGTATGTATTTAAATGACCTGATGACGATTCCTTTAAATCTCGCAGGTTTGCCTGGATTGAGTTTACCTTGTGGATTCGATGACCAGGGATTACCGATTGGGATACAGATGATGAGTAACGTGTTGCGAGAAGATTTGCTACTGCAAGTTGCTTATGCATATGAGCAAGCAACTGATTGGCATCTACGCGCTCCAAAACTCTAGATTAGTAATCGGTAATTGGCATCACCGATTACCGATTACCGATTACCAATTACCGATTACCGAATATGTCTTTTGTTGGTTTGCACGTTCACAGTGATTATAGTTTGCTGGATGGTGCCAGTCAGTTACCGGAACTGGTGGATCAAGCATTGAAATTGGGGATGCCTGCGATCGCGCTCACAGATCACGGTGTTATGTATGGCGCGATTGAGCTAATTAAGGTTTGTCGTGGGAAAACGATTAAGCCGATTATTGGCAATGAAATGTATGTCGTTAATGGTGATATTGAAGAACAAAAGCGTGGTCGAAAAAAATATCACCAAGTTGTTTTAGCGAAAAATACGAAAGGCTATAAAAATCTAGTTAAATTAACAACAATTTCCCATCTCAAAGGTTATCAGGGAAAAGGAATTTTTGCCCGTCCCTGTATCAATAAAGAATTATTAGCTGAATACCACGAAGGTTTAATTGTTACCAGTGCTTGTTTGGGAGGTGAAATTCCTCAAGCAATTCTTCAGCGCCGACCAGATGTTGCTCGTCGAACTGCTCAGTGGTATAAAGATGTTTTCGGTGAAGATTTTTATTTAGAAATTCAAGATCACGGTTCTCAAGAAGACCGAACAGTTAACGTTGAGATTGTAAAAATTGCGCGGGAACTAGACATAAAAATTGTCGCTACTAATGATTCCCATTTTATTTCTTGCAACGATGTCGAAGCTCACGACGCATTGTTATGTATTCAGACCGGAAAACTGATTTCTGAAGATAATCGGATGCGCTACAGCGGCACTGAATATCTGAAATCCGCTGATGAGATGAAATATCTGTTTCGAGATCATCTACCGGACGACGTAATTGAGGAAGCGATCGCAAATACCCTAGAAGTCGCAGATAAAGTTCAACCTTACAACATCCTCGGCGAACCTCGCCTTCCCGACTATCCTATCCCAGCCGACTACACCGCCGATACCTATCTCGAAGATGTTACTTGGAAAGGTCTCTTAGAACGCTTTGGTTATCGTTCTCGTGCTGAAGTCGATCCCATCTATAAAGAACGGCTGGAATATGAGTTGAAAATGATGCAGCAGATGGGATTTTCAACATACTTTCTAGTTGTTTGGGACTATATCAAATATGCCAGAGATAATAACATTCCAGTAGGGCCTGGTCGCGGTTCTGCGGCGGGTTCTCTAGTTGCTTATGCCTTAAAAATTACTAACATCGATCCCGTCCATCATGGGTTACTATTCGAGCGATTTTTGAACCCAGAACGGAAATCTATGCCGGATATTGATACAGATTTCTGCATTGAACAACGGGACAAAGTGATTGAATATGTCACCCAAAAGTATGGCACGGATAGGGTGGCGCAGATTATTACCTTTAACCGCCTCACGTCTAAAGCAGTGTTAAAAGATGTTGCCAGAGTGTTGAATATTCCCTATGGGGATGCAGACAAAATGGCGAAACTGATCCCAGTGGTGCGTGGTAAGCCCACAAAACTCAAGGTGATGATTTCGGATGATACCCCGGCACCAGAGTTTAAAGAAAAATACAATAATGACCCCATCGTTCGCCATTGGATTGATATGGCAATGCGAATTGAAGGAACGAACAAAACTTTTGGGGTACACGCCGCCGGTGTCGTGATTTCAGCAGAACCTTTAGATCAAATTGTGCCGCTACAACGAAATAATGACGGCTCAGTCATTACCCAGTATTTCATGGAAGACTTGGAATCGCTGGGGTTATTAAAGATGGACTTTCTGGGGTTAAGAAACCTAACCATGATCCAGAAAAGCATCGATCTAATTAAGCAAAATAAAAATATTACCCTCGATCCCGATCAACTCCCACTTGACGAAAGAAAAGCTCAGAAAATCTTAGCCAAAAGTGAAGTTAAAAAAATACCCCCGGATATTCAAAAGACCTACGAAGTATTAGAAAAAGGTGAATTAGAAGGCATCTTTCAATTAGAGTCTTCTGGGATGCGTCAGATTGTGCGCGACCTGAAGCCTTCCAGCATCGAAGATATTTCCTCAATTCTTGCTCTCTATCGACCGGGACCATTAGATGCGGGTCTGATTCCTCTGTTTATTAACCGCAAGCATGGTCGAGAAGAAATCAAGTATGTCGATCCTTTACTAGAGCCAATTCTGCAAGAAACCTATGCGGTTCTTGTTTATCAAGAACAAATCATGAAAATGGCTCAGGATTTAGCAGGATATTCTCTAGGACAAGCAGATTTATTGAGAAGATCGATGGGTAAAAAAAAGGTTTCGGAAATGCAAAAGCATCGAGAAGCCTTTATTGATGGAGCTGCTAAAAATGGAGTAAAGGAAAAGATTGCTGAAGATTTATTCGAGCAGATGGTTAAATTTGCCGAATATTGCTTCAATAAATCCCATTCAACGGCTTATGCTTATGTAACTTATCAAACGGCATATTTAAAGGCAAATTATCCCGTTGAATACATGGCAGCGCTGCTGACCTCTAACAGTGGCGACCAGGATAAGGTGCAAAAATATATCACCACTTGTTTGAGTATGAATATTCAAGTGGAGCCGCCAGATATTAATCGATCGGGAGTTGATTTTACACCGCTGCAAAATAGTATTTTATTTGGATTGTCGGCAGTCCGAAATGTGGGAGAGGGGGCGATTCGGTGTCTTTTGGCAGCACGGGAAAGTGGGGGCAATTTTAAGTCTTTGGCTGATTTGTGCGATCGCGTGGATCTTCGCACAGTTAACAGCCGCGCCTTAGAAGCTTTGATCAAATGCGGTGCGTTTGATACCCTCGAACCCAACCGACAGCAATTAAGCAAAGACCTTGAGCTAGTTCTCCCTTGGGGGCAAAATCGCGCTAAAGACCGAGCCAGTGGGCAGGGAAATCTCTTTGACTTTGGAAATACGACAACAGAAAGTAGCTTTGAATCTGCTCCCAAGGCTCCAGCCATCCCTGATTTTTCTCAACACGAAAAGTTACATTTTGAGAAAGAACTGCTAGGCTTTTACGTCTCTGACCATCCCCTTAAATCTGTGCGGAAATCCGCTCAAATTCTCGCTCCGATTAATCTTAGCGAACTCGGCGACCAGCGGGAGGATACGACTCTTAGCGCCATTGTGATAGTCAGCGGGATCAAACCCGTAGTCACCAAAAAGGGCGATCGCATGGCAATCTTGCAAATCGAAGACTTAACAGGTCAATCTGAAGCCGTCGTCTTCCCGAAAACTTACGAACGCATTCACTTACATTTGGTCGTGGATAATCGCCTGATTATTTGGGGAAAAGTAGACAGGCGAGACGATAAAACTCAGCTGATCGTTGAGGATACAGAACCCATTGAACAAGTGCGGATGGTGATGGTGGAACTGACACCTCATCAAGCGGGTGACATTGCGGAACAGCATCGCTTGATGACGAATCTCCAAGAACACTCAGGCGATAAAGACAAAGCAAATGTCCCGGTGATTGCAACGGTGAAAGGAGGACAGCGGCACTTAACCGTTCGCCTTGGTCGTCAATTCTGGGTGCAAGACCACAACACAGCGGTTGAGGCGCTCAATTCGGCGGGTTTTCCGGCTCGCGTTCAGCCTCTGATCGCTGTTTGAGATTGTTTAATTGATGGCGGTGCCTTCCAAACAGCCATCCCCAAGGCGCTAGCTCTGAGGGGGCTTTTTGGGCGTCGGAGATCCCAGAAACTGACTTTTTAGCTCCTCCAATTCCAAATCGACTTGCAGATCGGCATGACTTTTAGATTTAGTAGGATTTGGGGATGGAGGTTGTGGGGAAGCCGATTTTTGATTTTCGTTTTTGGCGGTGCCACCACCCATTATTTCGGCTCTTAAAGCCTCTAATTCAATATCAATTTGGCTTTTGGATGGGTTAGCTTTTAAAGCCTCTAATTCAATATCAGCTTGGCTTTTGGATGGGTTAGCTTTTAAAGCCTCTAATTCAATATCAATTTGGCTTTTAGATGGGTTAGCAGGTTTGTTGCCAATGGGTGGCGTCACTGGCGATGATTTCAGAGGCTTGGCAGGTGTCGCCGGTGTGTGAGAAATTACCGTGACTGGAGCTGACGGAGAATTCAGGTCTTTAAGGACTGCTTCTGCGGATTGATAGCGCCGACTGGGAGCTGTTTCTAGCATTTTGTCCAGAATTTTGCCCAACGAATCGCTAACTTTAGAGCTTAAATATTGCCGCCAAATCCAAGCGTCTTCGTTAATATCGTACAAGTCAAACGGAGAGCGCTGAGTTAATAGATGAATACAGGTGACGCCTAAACTATAAATATCGCTAGCGAAAGAAGCTTTGCCTCTGGCTTGCTCTGGTGCTACATATTCAGGGCTGCCAATGCTGGTTCCCGTTTGGTTGGGGGTGTTAGTGGTGGCAACTTTAGACGCGCCGAAATCAACCAGAACCAGCTTGCGATCGCGACTTCTGCGAATAATATTTTCTGGCTTAATATCTCGGTGAATCACTTGTTGGCTGTGGACAAATTGCAGCACTGACAATAAATCATTCAGCAACTGACGAATTTGAGATTCGCTAAAAGCACCTACTTGTGCCAATTCTTGGGCTAAGTTTTGCCCGTCGATAAACTCTTGCACCAAATACTGGCGATCGTCTTGAGTAAAATATGCCAGTAATTCGGGAATCTGGGAATGTTTACCCAGTTCATCCAGCCGCATCGCTTCTTGGTTAAATAACTCAATTGCCTTTTTAACCGTGCTGGTGCCTTGGGCTTGCGGGTAAAACTGCTTGATTACACAACGCGGTTTAGAAGGTTTGTCTTCATCCACTGCCAAAAAAGTTCTACCAAAACCGCCTTGCCCAATCGGTTTGATGGCACGGTAGCGGTCTTTGAGCAGCAACTTAGTGCCGCAAGTCAGGCAAAACTTTGTATCAGAGGGATTTTGAGAGTTTGGGCAAGCTGGATTGAGGCAATAGCTCATAGTGGGAAGCGCTGCAACTGACTAAATCTATGTTGACACTCCTAGAGCTAAAGCCTTGTTTTTTTACGGGCTTTTTCCAGAATTAATGTTTTTCTGGCTGGAATTTTTCTTCCCAATCTAAGAACTCAAAGCCCAAACCCGATCTTTACGGTGTCTCTTCTAAATCTTCTGGCACATCGGTATCGGGCCACAACAAGCGGACGGCAATTAAGGCAAACCCAATCGCTGCGATCGCTTTGAGTAACCGCGCAGGTAACAGCACCGCCACGCCTTCCCCAGCAATGACTCCCAGGAAGCTAGCCAGCAGCAGTGCAGCGATCGTTCCGAGAAACACGGCGCGGGGAGATTTAGAACTGCCACTGAGCGCGATCGCTGCCAATTGGCTCTTATCTCCAATCTCCGCTAAAAATACCGTAATGAAACTAATTCCGAGAAGATGCCAATCCATAGTTGAAGGTTGGAAGGGTTAAAGGTTGAAGCTTTTGAATCACTGACAGGTTGAACTTCACAACGTGCCAACCTTGCAACTTAAAAATGCACGACATCCCACAGCAGCATCACAGAAACAAAGAGCAAACACGCTCCTGCTGCCATGTCCAAGGTTTTAGGAGACAGCCTGGTTGCCAGCCAGCGTCCCAACAATACACCCACTAAGCTTGTGGCAATGAGTGCCATCGCCGCACCTGCAAACACCAACCACGGCGACTGAGATTCTGCACTCATCAGCAGCGTTGCCACCTGAGTTTTATCTCCCATTTCTGCCAGAAAGATCGTCAAGAACGTTGAGCTGAAGACTGTCCAAGGCACCCGCTGGAAAAGCTTCACTTTTGGCTTTTGAGATTTAGAATGGCTAATCTTTGAAGAGGGTGAAGGCGCTGGTTCAACGGCAGGTACCTGGGCGCTAGGACGCTCTAAGGCAGGCAGGCTAGGAGGCAGTGCAGAAAGTTTCACTATTGAGTTAGGCTCAACGCTAGCTAATTTTCATATTCTTTTCATTTTCTCAGAAGATGGTGCAAATATCAACCTTTAGTTGCTTGCAGAAGATTTAAGTTCCTAATCTGTCTCAAAAGCCAACTTCCTGGTTAAATCGGATCATTTCTAAAGAGCGATCGCCATAAACGCCTTCAATCTGTTCGCGGCAACACTCAACCGCAAAGTCATTGAGTTCCTCTGGCTCAATACCGTACAATTCCTCAAAAACATCTGCCTGCACCCGACAAAAGCGAGGACGATCTAGATAAATCTGACATTCTCGCGTCTCCCGATCGAAATTCACACACCATCCCCCTTCGCCGACCATGCTCAGATATAGCTGTAACTCCTCTGGCATGAGATATTGATCTAAGTCAGGGCGATCTGCTGGATCGAGATGACAGCAGGCTCCACATTGCTTAACACATCGCCAAGTCGGCATTGTTCCAAACCATCTTTCAAAAAGTTCTCGTCTCTTCAGTTTAGACGCGATAAATCGCGCCTTGGAGAGAGGTTTTTCCTTACCAGCGGCAAGAAACGACTTTCTGAGGGTTTTTTGTCATTGTTTATACTTTTGTAAAGTTCTTTAAATAAAAGACGCGATCGCTGGGTAAGATTAGATGGCAAAATTTGCCAATTAGCTATTCAAATCAACACATTGTAAATACCCGTAGAAAGGCAGGACAAATGGAGATTTTCAGCGACTTGTTCAGCGGTTTGAGCAGCATCAACTGGGAAGTCATTGCTCAGCTAGGCTTTGTGGCGGTAATTATGCTTGCTGGCCCAGCAGTTATCTTCGTGCTGGCATTTCGAGGCGGCGACCTCTAAAATACTGGCATTTTGACACAAAATCGTATTTTCAACGCAAAGTACCGCAAAGGATAGCGCAGAGTCTACGCGAAGGATGAGCAGATAGCTTTGCGTAACTTGGCAAATCCCTTTGCGTTACTTTGCCTTAAAAAATCTTATCTCGCTTTCTCAGAAAACTTAGGTATTTTTCCCCGGTAGATCCAGCGCTTGCATTGCCGCTTTAATCAATGGATAAAACGGAGGTTTCGTCACATCAACCTCTTTGGCATTTTCCCGCGTGATTCCGAGTAAACCCATTCGGTGTCCTTGCTGAATCGCCAGAACCTTGCCTTCGGGATTTCTAATTTTTAACTCTTTTAAAGACTCAGAAAGGCTACAGGTATAGCGACGCTGGTTGTAGTGAAACTCAGCTTTCAATCCTGGGGAGAAGGACAATTGATGAGGTTCCCCCGTGGAACGTCGCAGACCTACTAACTCCAGTTGTATTGTGGTGTTGCCATTCCAGGTATTTTGTCGCAGTTTGTAGGCGATATCAACCCGCGACGGTAAAGGGTAATAATTGCCCCATCGCCAAGCGATCGCATCGATTTTCCGAACCTGATGCCCGTTATCCCCCGCTTCTTGCAATTTCAATTTGACGTGACCTTTCCCAACAATTTTTTGCTCAACCACGCGGACATTCGGCGTCCAGAAAACGGGATCGGCGTTTTCAATCCCGCACGGGTGGAGGGCATCAATCTGTTGGTACAGATCAAGATTAATATCGTCGAGGTTAGCCTGAACGTCAATCTTGAGCAGCGGCTTTAGGTGCTGGGGTTCCAGACACTGATGAGCAAAAAGGCTAAGACGCGATCGCAATGCGGGGAGATTTTCGGCTGGCATCGAAAAACCCCCCGCCGCCTTGTGTCCGCCAAATTTCCCCAGCAAATCCTCGCAAAACTGCAAAGCTTCAAATACGTGAAATTCAGGAATTCCCCGCGCCGAACCCCGGACGTGATGGTCATCCTCATAAGTTCCGATAAACACCGGCACGCCGTAGCGTTCCACCAAGCGCGAGGCAACAATTCCAATCACGCCATGATGCCATCCCGGTTGAACCAGAACTAACACCCGTTCTTGCTGGAAGTCAATCGACTTATCTGGAATTTGAGGTAAAACCTCACTGGCAGAATCTAAATTTTTCTTCGGGATTCCAATAATCTGGGTTTCTTCACACCAAGTAACGGCATCCCGTTCAATCTCTTCACAGAGTTGCTGTCGGTGTTTGTTAATTTGTTCGCACTGCATCGCCCGTTCCAGTGCGATTCCCATATCATCAGTTATCAGCAATTCAATCACA
The DNA here is from genome assembly GCF_039961855.1 of Trichocoleus sp. Lan. Lineage (NCBI taxonomy): Bacteria > Bacillati > Cyanobacteriota > Cyanophyceae > Leptolyngbyales > Trichocoleusaceae > Trichocoleus > Trichocoleus sp. Lan. The sequence continues at coordinate 48,473 of NZ_JAMPKA010000031.1, forward strand.
GTCTGCGGGTCGGCAATCCGTCCCACGGCGTTAATTCTTGGCCCCAGGCGAAACCCAATATCCTCTGGCTTTAAAGATTGCGGATTTGGGATTTTAGATTTTGGAATTTCCGCTTCGCTGTTCTCTGTGCCTTGAGGTACTCCCGCTATCTGAATCAGCGCCTGAACTCCCGCTAGTTGAGAATTCGGTAATTGTTGCAAACCCCGCTTCACCCAGCGGCGGTTTACCCCGGTTAACGGTGCTAAATCGGCAATGGTTCCGAGGGTAAAGAGTTCTAATAGCGGCTTCACCAATCCCTTCGTTTGCCCCAGCTGTTGGGCGAGGGTGACAGCCAAGATATAAGCGACGCCGACGCCCGCCACCCCGCGATAAGGGGAAGATTCTCGAATCAGCTTGGGATTGAGAATGGCATCCGCTGGAGGCAAGTTTTCGGGAATATCGTGATGATCGGTGACAATAACTTTGACACCCAGCTGCCGTGCCCGATCGATTGGCTCAAACGCAGAAATGCCGTTATCTACCGTTAAAATCAGCCAAACGCCTTCCCGGTGAAATTCTTCGACAATGCGGCGATTAATCCCGTAGCCTTCACTCATGCGGCTGGGAATCGCATAATCCACCTGTGCCCCTAACCACCGCAGTGCCCGGAGTAAAAGCGCAGTGCTAGTCATCCCATCCGCATCATAGTCTCCGCAGATCGCAATTTTGTGCTGGGATGCGATCGCTTCTTTCAACAACTCCACACTAATTGCCAAGTCGGGAAATTCTTCCAACGGTGAGGGCAAAACCTGAGATTCTGGATCTAGGAATGCTTGTGCCTCTTCTGGCGTCTCAATGCCTCGGTTAATCAGTACCTGACTCAACAGTGGTGAAAGACCCGTCGTTTTAGCTAACTGTTGGGCTAGTTCGTCTCGTACTGGAAATATTTGCCATCGATGATTGGGCAATCGGGCAGGACGAGGGGATGATTCTGAATGAGGACGATCTTGCACAGGCGTCGTATTTCCAGCAGTCTGGCTCAGCCCATCCTATCAGTTTTAATTCGTTAAATGACTGGGTCTATAGGGATATGCGATCGCTTTTAATAAACAGCAACCCGACCGTCATCTCTTAAATAAATTGTGCGATCGCCTGGAGGACGCCCACCAGGACGGACTTCGATTCGTAAAGTTCTAGGATTTGGTTTAGCAAGTCTCACTCCCAGGGGCAAACCCGTCGCATCCCACAGCAAAAGTGATAGATTCGGGTCTGTACCCCCTCCCCTCGTGAAAGACACGACTTGTCCGGGATTGAGGGGAATCGGATCGGTACCCACCACCTTTTGCATCTGAACCAAACTCGATGTCAGGTTTACCACCTCATAGGTGATGCGTTGTCCCGGTACGAACTGAATCGGGGCTGGGGGGCACTTTGCCGCACAAGTTCCCGCCAAAGCTGGTTGGATGTGTGCCGCTGCACCAACGCTAAAAGCAGCTGCGACTAAAACTGCTGGTAAAAATTTAGACATTAAAGGCTGCGTTGTGACTTGCTGAGAAGTCTGTTCCCGAAAGCTCATTTACTCAAATTCTGTAATCTATTTATCTAAATTTTAAACTTTTTCAGAGTTTTTTGCTTTTTGCTGATACGCTCAAACCTGCTTTTTAGTTTATGTAATTATACGTATACTGAACAATACTTAGTATGAAAAATACGCGCATACTAAGTAATACTGAATCCTTGCAGATTTAGCACAAATTCAAGCAAGACTTTTACAGTAAACGCAGCTGGGAATCTGTCGTTGCCACAGATTGCTGACTCGGTTGATTCGTTCCTATCGCTGATGCTTCCTCAATGTCAGAAGCGTTGAACCACGCCTCTTCCTCATGTGCCAGTAACTTCTGGGCTTCTTCCAGCATCAAGGCGGCAATATCCTTAAGGTCTTCCCGATTGGCTAAGTAAGTTTTCAGCGCTTCCACAGGATCGGTGCTGGCACTAGAACCGAGTTCGGGCAAGCGAGGACGCGCTAGCTGACTGACTAATTCCGCCTGAATTGTGTAGGTGTGGGCGTCACTTAAGCTAGCGTGCAGGGCATTATTATCAATCAAATCTATCTGCTCGGAACGCAGTTTGTAGATTAGCCGCACGACAGCATCTTTGATATCTTTTTTGCCTATCGCTTTGATTAAAGCGGCTTGCGGCTCAGATGCATCAGAGACATCCACTTCGATAGTTCGGAAGGGGCGCACGGGAAGAGGACAAAATTCCCATTGGGCGTTGCCTCGTTCCAGTTGAATCATCACATAGCCTTTGTCTTCTTTTTCTTCGCTGAAATCGACTCGCTCAATACTGCCTGGGTAGATAACTGGAGGCTGGTTCGACTTGTTGAGATTCTGATGTCGGTGGACGTGCCCCAACGCGACGTAGTCAAAGCAAGGTCGCGTCAGCATCGAGATGGGGATGGTAAACCCTTTGCCGACTGCTAGGAAGCGCTCTGCACCTAAGTTAGCTCGGTCTGCCATCAGGTGAGCTAAAAGAACGGTTGGCACTTCTGGATCTAGACGCCGGATTTCTCCTTCCAGGCAAGGCTCAAGACGCTTAATTAATAACTCGTTGACTTCGGCTAGAGACAAATCTTCGGTTTCTGGGCGCGTCAGCAGGGCGGAACGGGTGAGCCAAGGGAGGGTAATGATTTGGACGGGACCGCTGCGGGTTTCGATGCGGTGGGTGACGATGCGATCGCCGACAATAAACCCCGGCACTCCTAATGTCCGATAAATACATAAACTTGCGCCTCCCTGCCCCTGAGAATGCTGGTCGTGATTCCCCACGAGCAACACCGTTGGGATCTGGGCATCGACTAAGCGCCGAAACTGACTAGCAAACGCTTCCTGTACATATGGCGGCGGCGTTGCATCGGGAAAAGCATCTCCACCGAACAAGACTAAATCGACGGGTTCGGCATTCTCTCCATCTGAGCTTTGCCCGATCGCTCGGTCAATACACTTCGATAAAGTATTGACAAAATCCTCAAGGCGTGTGTTTACTCCGGTTTCCGGATTGACCCGTCCGTGGGAGAAGCCACTCCCCATGTGAATATCGGATAGGTGGAGGATTTTAATCATTTTGCTAATTGGTAATTGGTGATTGGTCATGGGTAATGGGTAATCTTCTTGCCATTACCCATTACCCATTACCTATTACCCATTAGACATTCTAAATGTGAATTCCACATTCGGTTTTACCCATGCCGCGCCAGCGACCTGCGCGTTCGTCTTCACCCTCAGCAACGGGTGTCGTGATGGGTTCGTCGCCGATGCTGGCATATCCCTGATCGTGCAGAGGATTGTAAATCATGCCATGCTCAGCCACATAAGCCCAGCTGTCCTTGCGTGTCCAGTTGGCCAGAGGATTCACTTTTAGCCGTTGCTGTGAATCTAGTTCCAAGACTGGCATATCCGCACGAGTCACGGCTTGGTCGCGGCGGCGTCCGGTAATCCAGGCAACGGTGCTGAGTTCTGCTAGACCCCGTTGCAATGGTTCAATTTTGGTCAGGTGGTGGAATTGGGTGATGTCCTTATCCCACAGCGCTTCGCCGTATTTAGCTGCAAAGGCTTCGCGAGAGTCAAGATCGGGAATTTTGTAAGTTTGGAGGTTTAAATTGTAAAGTGCCTGCGCTTTAGCAACTAACTCCAGGGTTTGAGGAAAGTGATACAGCGTGTCCAGAAACAAGACTGGCACTGGCGTTGCTGGTTTGAGATCGCGGTATAAAAGATCCGTAATTACCAAATCATCCACATTAAAGGCGCTGGTTTGCACCAGTCCCGTGGGGATATTTGTAACACACCAAGCCAGGATCTCTCTGGGATGAGCTTTGTCAAATTTTTGGTTAAGCTCATCCAGATTAAACGAGGAGATGCTAACGGGAGCTGTGGTGCTATCGCTCATGGTACGTTTCTAGTGAATTTCTGAATTCTTTATTACAAATTATTTTACCTCTTATAAGCACCTAACCCGATCGGAGAACAGGGCTATAAATGAACATCGTGTAAAGAATTGCATGGCATTCTACTGGCGCAGACATGGGCGCGGACAAGAATCACCCCGCCTACATTCCCTCGCCAACATCCTGCTATCGAGAGGAAGGATTGTAGAGGCAAAGCGTAGCCAGTCACAGAATGATTCTGCTGCTTTTTTTTGGGATGGGTGTCCGCTTTGAAGAAAAGATGAGATAACTTCTAATTGTTGAACCGGCAATTGATTTCTGCCAAACTGCACTAGGAGCTATCATCGCCCTATAAAAGTTTTTTGGAGAGATTGAGTGCGGTTAATTCTGTACAGCAAGCCGGGTTGTCACTTGTGCGAGGGGTTACAAGAAAAACTCGAACAAGTTTCAAACCCCCCCATTGAACTGGAAATCCGGGATATCACTACCCGCGAAGATTGGTTTCAAGCCTATCAATATGAAATTCCTGTCCTGTTTAGGGTTCGATCGCAGCGTACAGATCGAGTAGAAGAACCGTTGCCCCGTCCTTCACCCCGCGCTACGGTGCAGCAGTTGGAGCAAATGTTACAGAAATATTTGCTTGTAAAAGATAAAGAATAAGCGCGAATAGTCCTGAGTCGAGCGTCCGCCTGCTAACGATTCGATGACTCATGACTAACGATTAATGACTCGTGACGATTGTGAGGAGTTACTAAAGATGAAATTGCGAGAGTTATTAGCAACCATTCCCCATATTGAGCAACCCTCTAGTCAGACTGCTCTGGACTTGGAAGTTAAAGGATTAACGACAAATTCTCATGCTTGTCAACCGGGAGATTTGTTTATCGGGATGCCCGGAACGCGAGTGGATGGAGGGGAGTTCTGGGAAGGCGCGATCGCATCCGGTGCAGTCGCCGCCCTGGTTTCTTCTCAAGCTGCCCAAAAACATCCTCCCAAAGGGGAAGATGCCTGCGTGATTCCAGTTGCAGACATGACTCAAGCTTGCGCCCAAGTTGCTGCTGCCTTTTATGGCTACCCAGCGCAACAGCTAAAACTGATTGGCGTCACTGGCACGAATGGCAAAACGACAACGACTCATTTAATCGAATTTTTCCTGACTCGGAGCCAGTTACCGGCGGCTTTATTTGGGACGCTGTATGCCCGTTGGGCTGGCTTTACACAAACCGCTGCCCACACGACGCCTTTTGCGGTCGAACTGCAAAAACAACTGGCAGAAGCGATCGCAGCCGGATCTCAGATGGGTGTGATGGAAGTAAGTTCCCATGCTTTGGCGCAAGGTCGGATTTTAGGTTGTCCGTTTTCAGTTGCGGTGTTTACCAATCTCACCCAGGATCATCTAGACTTCCACCACGACATGGAAGATTACTTCAATGCAAAAGCGTTGCTGTTTAGCCCTGAATATCTCAAAGGGCGGGCGGTAATTAATTCAGATGATTCTTATGGACAGCGATTGATCGAACGGTTAAATCCAGACCAAGTATGGCGCTACAGCGTCAACGATACAACCGCCGATTTGTGGATGAGCGACCTGAGTTATGAGCCAACGGGAGTCAGCGGGGTCATGCATACCCCCAAAGGGGACGTGGCTTTCCGTTCGCCCCTGGTCGGGCAGTACAATCTGGAAAATTTACTTGCCGCTGTGGGAGCAGTGTTGCATCTGGGAGTAGATTTGGAGTTAATTGCGGGGGCGCTACCCCAATTTTCGGGAGTGCCGGGACGGATGGAACGAGTGCAAATCGGTTCCCAGCAAGAGATTAGCGTTATTGTCGATTATGCTCACACGCCGGACAGTTTGGAGAATTTGCTAAAAGCGGCGCGTCCGTTTATTCCCGGTAAGATGATCTGCGTCTTCGGTTGTGGAGGCGATCGCGATCGCACTAAACGCCCGAAAATGGGTCAAATTGCCGCGCAGTTGGCAGACAAAGCCGTTGTTACCTCCGACAACCCGCGGACGGAAGATCCAGAACGGATTTTGCAAGATATTGTCGCCGGGATACCAACCTCGGCTCAACCAGTGGTGGTGATTAGCGATCGCGCGACTGCCATTCATACCGCCATTTTAGAAGCCCAACCGGGTGATGGCGTCCTCATCGCGGGTAAAGGTCATGAAGACTACCAAATCTTAGGAACGGAAAAAATCCACTTTGACGATCGAGAACAAGCACGCGATGCCCTATTAAAGCGGATGCCTGGTTAAAGCAATTATGGATTTTAGATTTTAGAGTGGAGCGGTTAACTTGTAACTAGGCGCAATTCAATCTAACTTGTTGTCTCTTGAAATGGAGATTGATGGCTGGGAAAGGATTAAAGAGACACTCGCTAGATGGGTAGAAATCAAGATGAAACTATCTCTGGTTTCTCCCAATCTGCGATCCGCACCGCTGCGCTAAAAGTAGCTACAAAGAAGTTTCCAGTCAAAAGTCTTCAAAATCATCCAAGTTGATTTTCACCCATTTGTTGAGACATCAGTGCATTTAACAAGTCACCTTTTCATCCAAAAGCAACCTCTAAAATCTTAAAATCTTATGGATGCATCCCTTTACCAATTGGCTCTGCGTGTAGAGTCAGCGCCTCAGCCGCTTGCCGTGAGTGCAACTACGCTCAAGTCCTTGCTGTGGGCGCTGATGGACGTACTGATTGACCAACAACTGCCAGCCAAACTCTGGGTAAAGCTACCGCCTGGAGAAGGCTGGCAGGCGCAGATAGAACAATATCAGGAGCGGGGGCAGGTTGGGCATACCATTTATGTCTGTAACGGCAAAGAGGGACGAGAGCAGGAGAGAGTAGAAGCAGGAGAGAGCCAAAGCCAGGAAGAATTTGAAAATTCCCCTTATGCACTCACCGGATCGCCAAAGCTCTCCCCTACCGCTTCGCAGATTATTCCAGTTCAACTGAAGCCGGAAAACGCAATTTCCAGAGAATATTTTTTGTTAGTGCTATCCGAACGCTTTTGCGGCTTAATTTTGGCTCATCGACCCCGCAGCGCTAAGCCATCTGCCCAGACAACTTCAAAGGATTTGGATCAAATCAAAAATATAGACTCAAAAGAGTTTCTCGCTTCTCAGTACCGGAATAAGAGCGCCCTAGGCAATCCTTACGGGGCACAGTCAGGCGTTAGCGAAAGCGTTTTGGCTTTGCAAAAGCAAATGGCTACAGCAGGCACGGAGGACAAGCGAGGACGACCGCTGCTGACAATTTGCGCTTTTGACAAGCCAGTGATTCAGGAGGTTTTGCAGGGAATCCGACCCGCGATCGCGCCCACTGAAGAGACTCTCCTCAGCAACTGGGACAAGCTATTTACCTTACCGCAATCACCCGATTTAGTACAGAATCGAGCGATCGCATCCATCCTGACTCAGTTACTGGTAAAACAAGTCCAGCAGCAAGAGGAAATCGGGCGGGGTGCTGCCGCCAATCATGCATCAACAACGGAAATCGCCGAACTCCAGCGGCAAAATCAAGCTTTGCTGGATGAAGTGCGCTTTAAAGATGAACTACTAAGCAATGCGCTGTTGGAACTGCGGACGCCGCTAACCAACATGAAAACCGCACTGACGCTGCTAGAGTCCCCACAACTCAAACCCTCGCAGCGCCAGCGCTACCTGCATTTGCTGCATACACAGTGCGATCGCCAGGTTTCTTTGATTAGCGGTTTAATGGAGCTAGTACAGCTAGATCGGGCAACTACCCCAACAACTTTGCTTCCGGTGCAGTTGGCAGATATCGTGCCTGGAGTTGTCAGCACCTATCAAGCGATCGCGCAAGAAAAAGGCATCCAGCTAGGCTACACGGTCAGTCCTAACCTTCCGGCTGTCTCCTGCTTAGAGGCATGGCTGCGACAAATTATTATCAATCTGCTACACAACAGCATTAAATTCACTCCCACTGGCGGTCAGGTGGTGGTACGCACCAAGCAACAAGGCGAATACGTACAGTTGGAATTTCGCGATACCGGCATCGGCATTGCCCCGAACGAATTGCCCAAGATTTTTGACCGCTTTTATCGCGGACGCCTAGCACCGGGCGAAGAAGTTTTCGGTGCTGGATTAGGTTTAACCATTGTGCAGCAACTTCTCCTACGTTGCGCTGGCTCTATTTCTGTCACCAGTAAACTTGGTCAGGGTTCTACTTTCAAAGTGTTGTTACCCGTTCACCATTCGACATCTGTTCAGCCGTAAGTTGGGTATCTGAATACCATTGCACGGGATATCTACCATAGATTCATCTATACCATTTCTCAGTTGGCTGGAATATATTGCGCTTCTAACGGTAGGGGCTTTTTGATTGCCGTGCCCCTACAGATGTATCGCACCCCATCCTGGAATGGCGATAATTGCTTATGTTTCTACCGACTCAAAGGTAATTGACATCGCCGCCAACTCTTGAGTATCGACACGATTAATTAGCCCCAGCCCCCGAACCTCTGCCTTCTCACCACCACGACTATTTCCTGCGCCTCGGTTAAAGTCTTCTAGCAAACCGTCGATTAACTTGGTTGGTTCCTCACCCAGCCTCATTGGCAACCCTGGTGCCTGTCCTCGCACCCTCGCCACTTCCTGTAATGTCTTGAGCGCTTGCTTAAGAGGAGTGGCACTGGCGATTATCAGAACCTCTACCATGCCGACGGGTTTTGCGACTTTAAATCTGAACTTATCTTTTCCCGGTTGCGGGATTTGTCGCGTTTCTCCGGCTTTTACCAGAGTCGCACTCTCTTCTACCGTCCAGGTATTCGGAAAAACGATCGTCATTTCTCCTTCAGGATCGATTACTAAAACGGATACGTGAAGATCCCGATTTTCTTGGTTCGTCACCACAAACTGAAGCGGCGTTCCCAAGGGGAGTTTTAAGTTGTCGGGACCCGATCGCTCGCGGTTGAGGTTTGAGTTTTGAGTTGAAGAATTGCTGCTGTTTTGTGCGCCGCGAACCGGGAAAGTAGTTGCAAATGTCTCGCCCTCTGCTCTTTTCATAGAAGCCACCACATTCAGCCGAGAGGAATCGGGATTGAGTATCATCTTGGCAATGTGAGCTGCTAGCAGTGACTTAAATTTCGGGGTGAGACGGGCGATAGCCGCTTCTATCGATTCACCAGATGCACCAAAAGAGCCAGGAATTTGTTCTAGTGCTGGAGTGAATAAGCCGACACTGGCCATATCGGGCACAGAGGTTAAATTAGGAGTCTCTCCATTTTGCTGAAATTGACGATTCTCCTGGGTAATTCGTCCTAAGAGGTAGGCGACATATTCTTCCTGTTGTACAGGCAAGACTTTGAGGCGCACAATTGCCTTAAGCGCTTGTTCTGCCTTGGCTGTGTCGTTACCCAGCGATGGATCTAGACCAATCGGTAACGTCATATCGCTGGGAATCCCGCGCATTCGCTCTTGCAGCAATGTTCCCAGTTGCGGGGGCGAGGAAACCCCGCCCCTTCCTGCATTTAGGAGTTTGCCCCGCGCCGTTAATCCTTTGCGCGAGTTCGCTTCCAACTGTACCAATCCCTGCTCCTTGCCTTGAGCGTCTATCACTGTCAAAATCGCACCTCGATCGAAGGCAGGGATGCTTTGGGAATTGACACCTCCCAACCACAACTGCACCCCATCTCCCTCAACTTTGGTGATTACCGCTTCCGCTGGGAGAGTCTGTTGGTTTAGGAAGTAAGCGGGTTCCTCTTCATTGCTTTTTTGCTTAGCTTCATATTCTGGAATTTGACCCGTAGAAGAAATCTGGTTAGTAGTACGGGCAATATTTGCGATCGCACTCGCCACGGGTTCATCCCCGGTTTGCTGCCAAAGATACTGCGTCATCACATAAGTAAATGCCCCCGCCGCAAAGCCGTTGAAGCGCTGATCCGCCGCCAGTTGCTTGCGATCGGCGGCAGCAATGACGATCCCTTTGGCAACTCCTGCCCTGCGTGCCTGAATATACTCATCCGGGGATAAATTTACCCGCGATAGCAATTGCCGCTGATATTCTTTCTCCACTGGGCTGACTTTAACTTGCACGCCACCATCCAGCGCCCTGACGTTCAAATTCCCCCGTTTCCCGCCCCCAGCATGACAACTATCCAAAACCATTGTCAGGTTTTCTGTTTTTACCGCTGACGCCAGCAAAAACAGCGTGTGTCCTGTGATATCGGATGCAATACCCCCACGGCGACGGGCAACCAAAGGTAGGGAGTTATCGGCTGGGACGATGGTACTGTTTAAACAACTTTCGCTCAGTTTTAAGACCACTTCATCGCACTCTGGGCTGTCATCTACCCGCGAACCGTGCCCGGAGAAGTGAAACACCACAACATCTCCCGGCTTCGCTTGCCCAATCAGATATTCGTCAAATGCACCCAAGATACCTTCACGAGTGGCTTGGGCATCTGTCAGGATATGGACATCCTTCTTGTTGAAGCCAAAGCGGTGAATCAGGAGATGTTGCTGCATTTCCACATCGGTAATACAACCCGCTAAGCGATCGCTACTATTTTGATAAGCATTAATTCCCACCAGCAGCGCCAGTTTGCGGGGTGTGCTTTGAGCGAGGACTTTGCCATAGCGATCGCCCTTTCGCATCACATCCAGATGGCTTAAACCCAAAGTTGCCAGCGTCGATCCGGCAAATTGCAAAAACTGACGGCGCTTGATGTGAGACATCATCAATGTTTCCTCAAGTGGTGCAGGATGAAAGGCTGAGATTACTGAAATCCTGTGTTCAACGAGCTATGTTGACGACGGCACAGATTAGTGACATGGTTAACTGTGTTCTATTTATATCGGAAGTCGTTAACGATGCGCTGCGCTATTTTAAGTCGTGCTGGTCAAGTTTTGGCAAACGGAAATTTTATCATTCAACAAGATGAAAATGGCGATCTGAGGTTGGATTTCCGCACAGATGGGGGAAAAATCCTCCAAGGAGGAATCATCGAGCCGGATGGCGACTTAACCTCAGCCAGTAAAGTTCTCTATCGCCAGTTTTTTGAAGCTTGGGGAGTCAGCGAGATCGCACTGACCGCTATGCCTAAGTTCTAGCGTCAACTTTGGGTGGAAACTTATTTTATTTGTCAGGTTGGTAATGGTTAATAAAGAATAGGTGGAAGGATAAAAAAACAATTATCCATTACTGACCAATCATCAAAAAAATAATTAACTAGATTCGATTTCACTTATTTTTCCTAATCGTTGTAGAAAAAATTTTGTCATTAGTTAGAAATAAATTCTCTAACAAATCTTTGTCAAGCGCTCAGATGAATATTGCCTTATTCAGCTTCGCCAATCAAAGTAAATGCTGCCCACTGCACGGGATCTGAATATTGTTGCTGTTTCATGGTTGTCAGCATCGCATTTCGCAATGCCGTAGCTTTATCAGCCTTTTGCTGAAGATTTTTATAAAACTCCGTCATCAAAAAAGCAGTGGAGTTATCCGGGACTTGCCATAGAGAGACCACCACGCTAGGCACACCAGCGGAAATTAAAGAACGGGATAAACCAATAACACCATCGCCCGTAATGCGTCCTCGTCCGGTGTCGCAAGCACTGAGAACCACTAATTCAGCATTCAATTTTAGATTGAGGATTTCTTCAGCAGTGAGCAACCCATCATTCTGGTTAGATGGAGCGAGAGCGATCGCACTTCCCAATCCCCGGTAATCATCCAGTAAACCATGAGTGGCTAGATGAATGATTCGCGCTTTAGGCAATGCTTGCGCGATCGCTACTTTGGTGGCTTGGCTACCTGTAATTGCTTGAGTTTTGAGTAGTTTAGCAATATCCTTCGCCTCCTGTTCCGCCCACGGCAAATTAGATAACTGCTGGGCTAATTCTCCAGGCTTCAGCACCACCTTGGGCATAATCGGATTACCCACTACCAACGCCTCTTGTAGAGATGCGATTGATTGCGTCTTTACACGTTGTCCCTGCTGATGGGTTAAATCCAGCACTTGAATTGAGGGAGCAGTGAGAATAGTATGTTTTTCAATCAAGTATTTGCCAGAAGCGTCTTGGAGAGCTGGGAAGGGAACTAGGAATAGTTCTGTTTGAGGGATAAAAATTACACGAGCATTCGGATCGGTTGGCAGCTCTTTAGCGATGGGTTCTATTAGCAGTTGATGCAGCTGCTGTAACCGTTTGGTTGGGCTTTCTGCCTCTATTAGCGCTACTTCAATGCCACCACGTCCCCTTACGCCCATTAATTGACGGGTGTTGGTAACAAGGTTTTGTAGAGAAGAATTCTCTTTTTGCCACAAGGGTTTGAGGTCGCTGCGACGAAATGCTACTTCACCTGTAGGTTTGATAATCCAAATATAAAGTTCTGATTGTTTGGTTTGTTGTTTACCTTGAACTTTGAACTCATCGTAAATAATCGAATATTGAACGAGGGTGGCATTTTGAGTTTTGGCAATTTGTTGAATCTGTGAAATCGTCGGCTGTAGATACTTTGCAGGTAACGTCTCTAAAGAGTTCGGGGATAATCGCCTCGACAGCAACTCCACAAACGCCCGTGCCCGACCTCGCTCGGCAATTTCCAGCGCTGCATTGGTCTTATTCTGAGCAATGAGGACTTGTTGCAAAGTGCGGTAGGTGCGAGCTTGTTCCTCGAAAATTGAAACTTTATTGGCATCGTCGCTGCCTACTCTTTCTCGGAGAGATTCCCAGACTTTAATGCTATCAATTAAGGTTGTCTCTGCTGCGGCGAGATTGCCAGATTTGTAGAGAGCAAGTCCTAGATTGTTCAGAGCCTGCCCCTCACCTTGGCGGTGTTTAATCTCCCGCGCGATCGCCAACCGCTGCTGGGCGTACTCAATCGCCCGTGGAAAGTCCCCCAGGAAACGGTAAGCAACTCCCAGATTGCCCAGAGCTGCTCCCTCACCTTGGCGGTCTTTAATCTCCCGTGCGATCGCCAACTGCTGCTGTTGGTACTCAATCGCCCGTGGAAAGTCCCCCAGGGAATCGTAAGCAAGTCCCAGAGTTCCCAGAGCTGCTCCCTCACCTTGGCGGTGTTTAATCTTCTGTGCGATCGCCAAATGCTGCTGGGAGTAATTAATCGCCTTGGCATAATCCCCTAGGGAATAGTAAGTTCCTCCCAGATTTCCCAGAGCTGTCCCCTCACCTTGGCGGTCTTTAATCTTCCGTGCGATCGCCAAACTCTGCTGTTGGTACTCAATCGCCCGTGGAAAGTCCCCCAGGTTACGGTAAGCTCCTCCCAGATTTCCCAGAGCTACTCCCTCACCTTGGTGGTCTTTAATCTCCCGTGCGATTGCCAAACTCTGCTGTTGGTACTCAATCGCCCGTGGAAAGTCCCCCAGGGAATCGTAAGCAAGTCCCAGAGTTCCCAGAGCTGCTCCCTCACCTTGGCGGTGTTTAATCTTCTGTGCGATCGCCAAACTCTGCTGTTGGTACTCAATCGCCCGTGGAAAGTCCCCCAGGGAATTGTAAGCTACTCCCAGAGTTCCCAGAGCCTGCCTTTCACCCTTGCGGTCTTTAATCTCCCGTGCGATCGCCAACCGCTGCTGGGCGTACTCAATCGCCTTGGCATAGTCCCCCAGGTTACGGTAAGCTACTCCCAAATTTCCCAGAGCGTTTCCCTCACCTTGGCGGTCTTTAATTTCTCGATAGATAGTCAGTGCCTGTTGCCAAGACTGTAATGCTGCCTCAAATTGACTGGTCTGATGCTGCTGAACCCCTTGGTCTAGAAGTCGGTCGGCTTCCGCTTTCCGGTCAGTTTGGGTTTGAGCTAACACCCGTGACGCTCTTAGTGCTGGAAAATTGGCAGCCAAAGGCGTCGAGACGATACCAACAAGGGTGATGAAGGCGATTAGGCTGATTCTACGAGAATGCATAGCTGGCTAGGTAGATGAACTGAGTTGTCAAATAGCTGGGATGAAGATAGATACAGAGGCGCTGTCTCTACGGTTCGCCGATGAGGATGAACGCTGCCCAGTTTATGGGGTCGGGGTGCTGTTTCATCGTTGCAAGCATGGCGCTTCGCAGTGCAGCAGCTTTATCGGGATTCGATTGAAGATTTTTATAAAACTCGGTCATCAGGAAGGCAGTTTGCTCATCCGGCATAGACCCTAAGGGGGCAATGACGCTGGGAACTCCCGCTGCCATAAAAGAGCGCGTTAGCCCAATCACGCCATCTTCGGTAATGCGACCCAAACCCGCATCACAGGCGCTCAGGACAACTAACTCAGCGTTTAGCTTCAAATTCAGGATTTCTTCTGCTGTCAGCAACCCATCATCGGTATTAGAGGGAGCCAAAGCGATCGCATTTCTCAATGCCTCCTCCTCATCGATTAACCCAGTCGTTGCGAGATGAATAATTCGCGCTTGGGGCATTTTCTGCACAATCGCGGTCTCAGTTGCTGCGTCGCCGATAAGCGCTTGGGTATTGAAGAGATTCGCGATCGCGTTTGCTTCCTGTTCTGCACCTGGCAGTGGCTGTAGCAATACCGGCTTTTGTCCTATCTTGGGAGGAACGCGGGGCATCGTCGGATTCCCCACCACCAGCACATCCTTGGCAATCCCTTGGATTCGCTGTCGATGCTTGTAAAGTAAATCCAGCGCCTGAATTGAGGGAGCGGTAAAAATTGCGTGTCGCTCGATCAGGTATTTGCCTTGTTTATCTTGCAGCGCTACGAAGGGAAGCAGAAACAGAGATTTTTGCGGGATAAAGGCGACACGAGCGTTCGGAGCTTTTGGCAACAATTCGGCAATCGGCTCAACGAGCAGCTGATGAAGTTGCTGTAACTGTTTACTTAGGCGATTGTCCTGTTTTGTCGTCACGACGATGCCACTCTTATTTGCAGCATTCCCGAACCCCATCGCCGCACGACTACTACTCACCAACGCTGAGAGAGAAGTATTTTGCTTCTGCCACAACGGTCTCAGGTCAACCCGTCGTAAGGTAATTTCACCTGTGGGTTGAACCACCCAAATCAGCAGTTCTGATTCCTGGGTTTGTTCTTTTCCTTGAACGGGGAACGTCTCGTAATTAATTGAGTATTCAACCAGTGTGGCGTTGTGTTCCTTAGCAACTTGTCGAATTTGTTCGATATTGAGCGGATTGACGGTCGCTGGAGCCTCTGGAGTTTGTGCCAACATCTGAGAGCCAGGGAAAATTTCAGCCGTCTTCCCTGGGAAAGGGGTTAAGACAGTCGCCACAAAAGTAATCAGTAAGGGTACAAGGCTTTGCACCCCGGCAAGGCTGATTTTCTGGAGTTGCATGGCTGACAAGGTAAGTAGATGTACGGACAGTGTTTACACTGTCTTAGCCCAGGGAATCGGGTGTGTCCAGTGTTGGCTTTATCCTTGAGTAGTGGTAACGCCAACTTGACAGACCAAGCGATCGCGTATGCACTCTGATGCGCTGTTTGTGCCTCCTCTTGGGCACCCCAATATCTTGAAACCCAGTTAAAACTCTACCCAAATGCTGCTCATCCACAGCATTTTTTGATTAGAGTGGAATTATTACCTGTATTGCTGTCCTTCAGCCCAAAGACCATGAGTTTACTTGTCAAACAGCTGACCACTTATCTAGCTTTGCTGGCTATCGGCGGTGGTGCAGGAATATATGCCAGTCGCCATTTCGCAGCAGACAACCCCAGTGTCGAAGGCAGAATCCCATCAGCGATTCCAGCCGCGCTACAGCAAATCTCCCCGCCCCAGAATCGCGCTCCCCAAGAGAACCTGAATTTTATTGCCGAAGCAGCCGAAAAAGTTGGCCCTGCTGTCGTGCGAATTGATGCGGCTCGTACCGTATCGCAGGACATTCCAGATACTTTCAGAAGCCCGTTTTTCCGACGATTTTTTGGGAACGAAACGCCGGTTCCGGAAGAACGGGTGGAACGAGGTACCGGATCTGGCTTCATTCTCAGTGCTGATGGTCGCTTAATGACAAATGCCCACGTTGTCGCGGGGTCAGATAAGGTCAAGGTGACGCTCAAAGATGGTCGGACGATGGAGGGTCAAGTTGTGGGAGCCGATCCGGTTACGGATGTGGCAGTTGTCAAAATTGATGCGACAAAGTTGCCGACGGTACGCTTGGGAGACTCGAATAACTTAATACCGGGACAGTGGGCGATCGCAATTGGCAATCCCCTTGGTCTAGATAACACGGTGACGGTGGGTATCGTCAGCGCGACGGGTCGCTCCAGTTCGCAGGTAGGTGTCCCGGATAAGCGAGTCAGATTTATCCAAACCGATGCCGCTATCAACCCCGGTAATTCCGGAGGTCCCTTGCTAAATGCCAGGGGTGAAGTGATTGGGATTAATACAGCCATTCGCGCGAATGCTCAGGGACTCGGTTTTGCCATCCCGATTGAAACCGCCGAACGAGTCGCCAATCAGCTATTTAGCAAAGGTCGCGTCGAGCATCCCTACATGGGAATTCAAATGGTAACGCTGACGCCGGAACTAAAAGACGACATTAACAAAGACAATGAGGCGGGCTTCAAAGTTACGCAGGATAAAGGCGTTGTCATCGTTCGGGTGGTCAAAAACTCACCCGCAGAACGCGCTGGCTTGCGTGCAGGAGATGTGATCCAGAAAGTTGGCGGTCAAGCGGTCGCAAGTGCCGATCAAGTGCAAGAACGGGTAGAAGCGAGTAGCGTCGGCTCCAGATTAGAAGTAGAGGTCAACCGTAGCGGTCGGACTGAAACTGTCCAAGTACAACCTGGTGCCTTCCCTGTGGAGTAGCATCAATAATTTCTGTTTTTAACGCAAAGGTACGCTGAGGTTGGCGCAAAGGTACGCAAAGCAGTAGGGAGCTAGGTTGAGGAAGGAAACCCGAACCTTAGACTAGACACGCTTCTAGGGAGCGGGTCATTTTGGGGCAAGGAAGAAAGTAATTGTGCGTAGTTTTGCATTAAAAAAGGGCTGATGAGCGCCCAAAAGCAATTCATCAACCCTTATTAGCAATTAGCGATTAGCACTTAGCACTTAGCTAATTACTTGCTTTCCGTAAAATCAGCATCAATTACATCATCCCCAGTACCAGTGGACTGACTGGAACCACCACCACCACCAGGGGTGCCGGTGCCATCGCCAGGAGCTGCACCTGCGCCGCCTGCTTGTTGATAGATGTTCGTGCCGATGGTGTAGAGAGCCTGCTGTAGCTCTGTGGTAAGCGTCTTGATGCGATCATCGTCTTCTTTAGCGATCGCATCGCGCAGGTCTTTGACCAATCCATCGACCTTGCTCTTGTCAGCAGCGGGAACTTTGTCACCCAAGTCAGCCATTTGCTTCTCAGCTTGGTAAACGAGGGAGTCAGCTTGGTTCTTGCGGTCAATCTTCTCACGACGCTCCCGGTCAGTGGAGGCATTTTGTTCGGCTTCCTTAACCATCCGCTCCACTTCGTTTTGGGGCAGGGTGGAAGCACCCGTGATGCTGATTGATTGCTCTTTACCAGTACCGCGATCCTTAGCTGTGACGTTCAGGATACCGTTGGCATCAATATCGAAGGTAACTTCAATTTGTGGCATTCCACGAGGAGCCAGAGGAATCCCATCCAGACGGAAGATCCCCAACTCTTTGTTGTTTGCCGCCATCTCCCGTTCGCCTTGCAGAATCTTGATTTCTACGTTGGTCTGATTATCTACAGCAGTAGAGAAAACCTCAGACTTCTTGGTAGGAATCGTGGTGTTGCGGGGGATAATCTTGGTCATCACGCCGCCAAGGGTTTCCACACCCAAAGACAGCGGGGTAACGTCGAGTAGCAACAGTCCTTCAGTTCCAGCTTCACCTGTGAGGACACCGGCTTGAATTGCGGCACCGATAGCTACCACTTCATCCGGGTTGACGGTTTGATTGGGTTCTTTGCCCAAAACCCGCTTCACCAGTTCTTGTACGGCAGGAATCCGGGTAGAACCACCGACCAGCACGACTTCATTAATTGCACTCTTGTCTTGCTTGGCGTCGCGCAGGGCGTTCTCTACAGGAATGCGGCAGCGATCGATCAAGTCAGCACAGAGTCCTTCAAACTGAGCGCGAGTCAGGGTCATATCCAGGTGCTTTGGACCATCCTGGGTAGCGGTGATAAATGGCAGGTTGATTTCCGCTTGGGTAACGCTAGATAACTCAATCTTGGCTTTTTCAGCGGCTTCAGTCAGGCGCTGGAGGGCTTGACGGTCTTTACGGAGGTCAATGCCTTCAGATTTTCTGAATTCTTCGGCTAAGTAGTCAACGATTTTCTTGTCGAAGTCGTCACCACCCAGGTGAGTGTCACCAGAGGTCGCTAACACTTCAAACACGCCATCGCCCATTTCCAGGATGGATACGTCGAAGGTACCGCCACCCAGGTCAAATACCAGAATGGTTTCGTTGGCCTTTCTTTCGAGTCCGTACGCCAAGGAAGCGGCGGTCGGCTCGTTGATAATCCGCATTACATCAATCCCGGCAATCTTACCAGCATCTTTGGTAGCTTGGCGCTGGGAGTCGTTGAAGTAAGCGGGAACGGTGATTACAGCTTGGGTAACGGTCTCTCCAAGGTACTTGCTGGCATCATCCACCAGCTTGCGAAGCACTTGGGCAGAAATTTCTTCTGGTGCAAACTGCTTGCTCTGAGCGGGGCAGTCTAGCTTAACGTTGCCGTTGCTGTCGCGCAGCACTTTGTAAGAAACTTCGGTGGCTTCGTGGGTGATTTCTTCAAACTTGCGTCCGATAAAACGCTTCACCGAATAGAAGGTGTTTTCGGGGTTCATCACCGATTGACGCTTGGCGATTTGACCCACTAAGCGATCGCCATTCTTGGCAAATGCTACGACAGAGGGGGTTGTCCGAAAACCTTCTGCGTTAGCGATTACAGTGGGTTTACCACCTTCCATCACTGCTACGCAGGAGTTTGTCGTACCTAAGTCAATTCCAACTACTTTTGCCATAGGGGTATTTCGGCTTCCTAATAACTACAAAAACTTTTGAGGGCGGATACGGAACTACAAATTGAACCAACCGGGTTAAATCAGCAGCTCTTTCCAGATTTAATAACCATTGGTGCGTGCGTACCGATCTATATAGTGTGCGGGATTAGCCACTTTGGTGTTGTGGGGTTTTCCGAACCTGAGGAAGGACGGTTAACCTTCAGGAGGCATCCCCTTTGGCTCAATCACTTAACATCTGCTGATTGCTTTCACTGTGTCTACTGTAAGGAAATCAGGGGCTTTAGGTATGGGGGCAAGCCGTAATTAAATAGGTGTATTTGCCGTCTAGAGGAGGTCAAGGCGATCGCGATTACCTCGTTGAACTCTCCACCAACACCGCCTAAATCATGCACGATTGGTTCCTTCTAAAAACTTGTATTATATGTATTACAAAGGATGCGATTTTCGAGCCATCGTTCGGAATTTCTAAAAAAGAAGAGTTGTACTAGCTATGCGCCGTGCTTCTGGATGCCTGTTTGGTTTAGCTTTTGGTGACGCGCTCGGTGCTGTAACTGAGTTTCTCAATGTTGACGAGATCCTGCGCCGCTTCCCACCCCAAGGGCCGCAGCAACCAATGGGCAACCCAGCTCGGGTTACAGATGACACGCAGATGACTTTAGCGGTTGGAGAGGCACTCCTGGAAGTAACACCGCCTTTTATCGCTGACAACTTAGAGCCGCCTCTGCGCCGCGCCTTCATCGACTGGTGGGACAGTCCTGACAATAACCGGGCACCGGGCAATACTTGTCTAAATGCTTGCGCTAACTTGGCAGATGACCTGCCGTGGCAGCAGGCAACGGTAGCAAACTCAAAGGGTTGTGGAGCCAATATGCGGGTGGCACCCGTGGGACTCGTCAAGAATTTGAACGAAACGACCCGCGCTGCGATCGCTCAGTTCCAGGCAGCTTTGACCCACGGGCACCCCACCGCTCTTGCCGCCTCAGATTTAACTGCTAGAGCGATCGCTGACCTGGTAGCGGGTGGCGATCCCAAAGGGCTACCTTCTCGACTTCGCGCCTATGCTGAGGAGCAACGCTCGATCTACCATGCCAACTGGCTGGGGTTGCTCTGGCAACGTCCCTCTATCAATACACCAGAGGAATTTATCAGTCGTGGCTGGGATGAATGTTTGTCCATCCTTGATCGTCTGGATGCCGCCTTGGCAGAACCGAACCGGGATGCAGACCCCTGTTTAGCAACGGGGGAAGGATGGATCGCAGAAGAAGCCTTTGCCACAGGTCTACTGTGCTTTCTACTGTTTCCTGAAGAGCCAGTAGCGGCGCTCCGGCGTGCGGCACTCACCGCAGGCGATTCAGACTCTATTGCCTGCCTTACGGGTGCTTTCGCCGGAGCCTATTTAGGGATGGCAGCATGGCCCGAAGATTGGGTAAGCCGCATCGAGTACCGCGATCGCTTAGCAGCACTCGGCAACCGATGGGATGAGGAAGCAACTTCAGATGCCAGTGGCGCTCAGGTGCCCTTATCGTAAGCGATCGCGATTCACAATAAAGATAGGGGTGATCGCCATGAAGCTCAAATGGTTCAACAGCGATCGCTCGTAAAATGAAAAAGCCCGGTTGACCGCGATAGAACCTATGGTTACTCTTTCTCCTACTCTGCAATCCCGACTCTCGACACCTCTGAAAATTGGCTCTTTTGAAGTCAAAAGCCGGGTTTTACAATCGCCCCTCTCTGGCGTTACCGATATGGTGTTTCGTCGCTTGGTGCGTCGCCATGCACCTGACTCGATGATGTACACCGAGATGGTGAACGCGACGGGACTCCATTACGTGAAGGAACTCCCCAAGATTATGGAGGTAGATCCGAACGAAAGACCGATTAGCATTCAGTTGTTTGACTGTCGCCCCGATTTCTTGGCAGAAGCGGCTGTAATGGCTGTGAAAGAGGGCGCTGATACAGTTGATATCAACATGGGATGCCCGGTCAACAAAATTACCAAAAATGGTGGCGGTTCTTCGTTGTTGCGGCAGCCAGAAGTCGCTGAGGCAATTGTCCGAGCGGTCGTAAAGGCGGTGAATGTGCCGGTGACGGTGAAAACGCGCATCGGTTGGACAGATAAGGAAATTAATATTCTGGACTTTGCCAAGCGCATGGAAGATGCGGGGGCGCAAATGATTACGGTACACGGTCGCACCCGTTCCCAAGGTTACACTGGCCCTGCTAAGTGGGAGTGGATTGGTAAAGTGAAGGAAATTCTGTCGATTCCAGTGATTGCCAATGGCGATATGTTTTCCGTGGAGGCGGCGGTGAAGTGTTTGGAACAAACCGGCGCGGATGGGGTGATGTGTTCGCGGGGAACTCTGGGTTATCCCTTTTTAGTGGGAGAAATTGACTATTTCTTGAAAACTGGGCAAGAAAAGACGCCGCCAACGCCGATACAACGGTTGGAATGTGCCAAAGAACATTTGCAAGCTTTGTGGGAATATAAAGGCGATCGCGGGATTCGGCAAGCCAGGAAGCACATGACTTGGTATGCCAAAGGTTTTGCTGGTGCTGCTGAGTTGCGCGGACATTTAGCCACAATCGAAAATCTTGAGCAGGGTTTGGAGACAATCGATCGGGCAATTGAACGACTGGCGAATTCCACATGGCAAGAGGTTGAAGAAGAGGAGTTAGCATTGGTCGAGGTTTAACCCCGAACACGCACTTAGGTAAGCGTTGCGCTCTCTTTGTTATAGGGCGCGAAGGGAAAAAACGAAAGGAAAGCGATCGCCTAGAATAGACGCCATCTACCTGCATTGTTTGCTGTCATGAGCAACTCCTCACACACTTCGAGTCCCCGTCCCCGCTATCAGACCCTTCGAGAACTTGGGCGCAATCGCGCCGGGGGTCGCATCACTTATCTGGCAAAGGATAACGTCACAGAACAGTCAGTCATCCTGAAGCGATTTCTATTTGCCCAAGTTGGGTCTGAATGGTCGGGTTTTAAAGCTTACGAGCGCGAGATTCAAGTCTTGCGAGGACTCGATCATCCGGGAATTCCCCGTTATCTCGATTCTTTTGAAACCCCATCTGGCTTTTGTATGGTGCAGGAGCATAAAGACGCCCTGCCTTTATCCTCTCCGCGCAGTTTTGACCCGGATGACATCCAGAAAATTGCTGTTTCTGTCCTAGAGATTCTTGTTTATTTACAAAATCGCATTCCATCTGTAATTCATCGGGATGTTAAACCTGAAAATATCCTCGTAGACGAACAACTAAATGTTTATTTGGTGGATTTTGGCTTAGCTCGAATTGGCAGTGGGGAAATGGCAATGAGCAGCGTCGCCGCTGGGACATTTGGGTTTATGGCACCCGAACAGATATACAACCGCCAGCTAAACGAAGCGACAGATTTATATGGTTTAGGCGCAACACTCATTTGCTTATTAACTGGGACAAAATCAACGGCAATTGACACCTTATTTGATGAAGATGGTCGCCTTAATTTCAAGTCGCTGCTTCCCAAGCTGAGTCTGCGCTTTGTGGACTGGCTCTCAAAAATGGTCGAACCCAAAGCAAAAGACCGTTTCCCCAATGCTACGGCTGCTTTGGAAGCTCTCAAGCCGATTTATGTTAATCGCTTACCGGAAGTTAAATTTAGCCAACTGGCTTTGGAATTTAAAACAACACAACTAGGCGAAAAATTAACTCAAACCGTTAGGGTTAATAATTCCGTTCCGGACACTTTGCTAAAAGGGACTTGGGAAGTAGCCCCCCACCACAGCGATCCGCGCTATTCCAATTCTCATGCTTGGATTTCCTTTGAACCCGCCACATTTAAGAGTAATCATGCTGATTGCAAAATCACCGTGAATACGAATAAGTTGATGGCAGATAAAACCTACAGCCGTCAGATTTTATTACACACCAATTCTTCCCCAGAAACTTACCCGCTCACGATTACAGTTCGCACAACTCTGCTTGAAACTCCAAAGCCGCCTTATATTTCAATGGCTTTGCTATTAGGAATTGCTTTAGCAATGACTGGATTTTGGACAGGTGCGATCACTTGGATGGTAGCAATTCTATTCAAATTTACCTCTTGGACATCTGTAGCAATTTTTGAAGTTGGAGTAATCGCGGTATTTTTGGCTTGGTTTAGCGCCGGAACTCTACTGGCAGCAGTTGGCATCAGAACTGTGCTAGGCATAAAGATTGCAGCTTGGTTGACCACTGTGACAATGTTAGTTGTTTTGTTGTCATCAGGGTTCTTACCGGCGGCGATTACTGCCTTGGGAACCTTGGCAGGTCTAGTAATTGGCTTCCTAAATGGGGCAGTCATTAAAAATTATAAAGAAAGGGGATTTCCTGAAAAGATTGCCATTGGCAGCGCACTTTTAATAACAGGTTTCGGCATGAGCTTAGGGACAGGATTCAATATCGGCTTCTTCAATTTCTTTCTGTTTTTATCCTTACTAGGAACCAGTTTATCCTTAGCTGCTATCATGTATTATCCATATCAACAGCGAGAAAAACTGATGTCTAACTATCGCCATGCAACACAAACTAGGCGTTTGATTAAGCCATAGCAGAGATATTGAGGGAAAGAGCGAAATAAAAAGGGCGATCGCTCTTTTTATTTCGCTTTATCGCTGACAAACAATAAATTATTTGCTGTCCTTCACAATTTCACATTCTTCGTCCCGGAATTAATAAAATCTTTTATGTTGAGGCTTTGGTTTAGATAACACGCTTGTGCTGATAAAACACATTAACTACCAATAAGAACTAAAACTGCTATCAGCAGGCTTAATCCCAACAAAGTTTCTGATAATTTCGATTTTTTTATTCAAATTATAGACGATATTAGAAGTAACCCTAAAATCATCCAAAAATGTGAAATTAATCAGCGGAATATTCTATGGAAATTTTTGAGCTGGTGCAATAAATTTATAAGAATATGGCATTACCATGCCCTACAAACGTCAGAGCCTTAATATAACCTACCCAAATAACGGTGCTTAAACGAAAAACAAGACTCTAAAAAGGTATAATACAGGCATGGCAACCATTTCACGTTATGGTGTGATAAATGAAAGAGACAACTCCCGCCGCCATGCCCCCTTGC
>NZ_JAMPKA010000032.1:0-69490 GCF_039961855.1 Trichocoleus sp. Lan
TTTGGCAAAGCGATTAGGCGGCGAAGGCGAGAACTAGATTTATCCCAAGAAGAACTGGCTGAAAGGTCAGGGCTTCATCGTAACTACATCTCAGGTATCGAAAGCGGAGAGCGAAACCCTTCATTAAAAAATGTCGTCAAGCTAGTGGCAGCTTTGGAAATTTCTGTTTCTGGTCTCTTTGTTAATTACGGTATTGAGGTCAAAAGCGAACCGGAAAACGATGCCTAAAATTTGCTGATTACGACCAAAACACCAACGGTTGGGCTGGTTACGCTTCCCTTTGCCATAGAATCAAGTGGCAGTTTAAAAAGACGCAAAGTGAGCAGGCGATAGCTGAGGCGTGAGCGATCGCCACAAAATAAGTTTGCTATCGGAATGTCCTAACTGCGGAGCAAGGTTTAAGGTTCCAGCGTTGTGGGCTGATGGATGGTGTCATCAGTGTTTTTTGTCGTTTGTTGAGATGGGAAGGTATCAAAAAAATTTTTCAGTGTGAGTTTTTGAGTAATGGCAAGCATCATTAATGACAGAAGCCTTAAAACGAAGCATAAAGGTTGCTCACTCTGTCTCATCTACAGGATTGTTATGCCTCCTGCTACTGGTCAACATTCCGTACTGTCACTTCAAAATCATCACAAAGTTTATTAACCAGGTCTTCCATTTCTTTGAAAAAATAATCTCCAACTTGCTTCCGATTTAACACTTTATACTTGCGATATATTTTGGCAAACTCTTCATATATTTCATCTTCTGGAACATTTGATTTGATTTTGATAATCAAACGCTTTCCCTCCTCAGAATTCCGCACAGACTCAAATAAATCGCTAATTTTTGATTCAAATTCTTGAATACGTTCCCCTTTCAAGCTTTCTTGTTCATTACGCGCATCTAGGATAGCAAGAATATCAAATTGATACACTGTACTGCTAGGTTCTTTCCCTTCAGCAACTTTAGTCAGTTTCTTTTTCTTTAGTTCTGGCTCTTTTGTTTCGACTTCAATGATGCCGATTTGATTATCAAAATAGACTTCGATCGCGTCTTTAATATCATCAATACGGTGCAGTCTGTTATAGATGGTATTGAACAGACGCAGGAATGCTAACAAGCTAGGTTCGCTGTACTTCTCGTCCAGACTAATCACATACTCAATGCGGTTGAGGATGGTGAAATACTGGGCGGCTTTGGCTTTGGTGTCGGCAGTGCGCTTGGGGTTGGCATCAATATACTTTTCGATGCTGCTTTCTAAGTCGAGATAGCTTTCCGGATCATTGTGTTTTGCGTTATTGTTGAAAACTACGAGAAAGACATCAAAGAATTGTTCGTAAACATCAGATTTTTTAAGCTCTGTAAACAGAATCTCTAAAACTCGTTTGTCACTGTGAGGATCGAAGTCACTAACGACGACATCAGAAAAATGCTCGAAGGCATCTTTGATGTTTTGCACGTTGACATTGTTATAGGAAAAATCAACAATTTTACAGTCATTTTTATTTTTGGCAGTGCGGTTTACTCGTGAGATGGCCTGAATCGCGGCAATGCCTTTAATTTCTTTATCTAAAAATAGGGTATGCAGTTTTTTCTCGTCAAATCCGGTTTGTAGTTTGGCGACGACGATGATTAAGCTATTTTTCTTTAGGGCAAAGTTTTCTAAGACTTTTTCTTCGGTGAGTCCATCGTTTAACCCTGTGGCGCTTTGTTCGTCTTGGTTACTAGAATAGACAACATGAATGGGAGCGTCGGCATATTTGGCGTATTTGGGCTGTTTTACCAGTTCGTTGAAATGTTGGGTTACAGCCTGTTTGTAGGCGATCGCTGCTTTAATCGAATACACCGCTAGCATGGCTTTGCCTGTGCCCCGGATTTGCCGATAGACATCTTTTACCAGCAGATCGGCAACATATTTGGCAATAGCATCGATCCGTTCTCGGTTTTCGTAGATGTCTTTTTTGTCAGCGTCTTTATAGTTGGGTGCCTCAAAGCCCTCTAGTTCGTTGCTGGGTAGGTCAAACAGCATCTTGGAGGCGACGGGGACAATATTTTTGAGGGGGTTGAGAATAAAGCCATCTTCAATGGCTTCTTTCATGCTGTAGGAGTCGAAAGGAACCCAGAGCTTTTCGCTTTCGGCATAGCCACTGAACTCCCCAAAGCGGGCGAGGGTGTGGTCATCGGGGGTGGCGGTGAAGCCCACAATCAGGTTTTTCTTAGTCCGGAGCAGGTTGTACTGCCTTTGTTCGTCGAAGGGGGTTTGCAGTTCGTCAAAGATGTTGACCATTTCATCGTGCTGGTCGCCGCTGTTGGAACGGTGAATCTCGTCGATTAAAAAGACAATGCGGAGTTGAGCGAGTTTTTGTAGCGTATCCGCATCGAGCATTTCTCGCACAGCACCAAACTTTTGCAGGTTGACAATAACCAGGCGAGTGTCAGATTTGAGGGCTTCCTGGAAGGTCTTTTTGTTGTGTGCCTCAATGAACATCTTATTGTCGATGTTCATATTGAGCATTTTGGAGTCGATCTGGCTGCGGAGTTGCAGGCGATCGACCACGATCATGATTTTGTCGTAGACATATTGACCATTGCGGCGCAGGTCTTTGAGTTGCAGGGCTGTCCAGCCGATGATGTTGGATTTACCGAAGCCAGCGGCGTATTGCAGCAGCAGGGAATAGACATTTTTGTTGTTAGCGTAGGCTTTGCGCTTCTCAATCAGTTGGGCGCGTCTGGCGGTGGAAACATGAGCTAGCTGCTGTTCTAGCTGGTGAATGAAGTAGTCGTCTTCGGTTTCATGCGCTAAAAACTCGTCGATTTTAGCGAGGATTTCATCGGTGCCAAATTTTTGCTTGGGGCGAGGTGAAATCAGGTGCCCTAGCTCGTTTTTGAGTTCCTTTTTGCCATTGACGACATAGACATCGCGCTCGATGAAGTTGTAGTAGAGGATTTCCTTTTCAATGAAGCTTTTGCCGTAGTGGGCGGTGAAGAGTTCTTTGAGTTTGTTTTTCTTGTCTGCGTCGGGGTTAAGCAGCGGGTAGGGTTTGAAGACCTTGACGGCTCGTTTTTCGTATTCTTCGCGATCGAATTTTCCTTCGCGGCAAGTGGTGAGGATTTCGTCAAAAAAGTCAGAGATCGTGCGAATGACGTAAGTTTCGCCGATATCGGTGCTGGTGATGTGAACGGCTTTTTCAAAGATTTTGAGGAAGTCTTTGCGGTAGGAGTCTTTCTCTTTGTCGCTAAGTTGAGCGTTTTTATCAAACGTTTCGGCATAGACTTTGACGGCTTCAAAGTAGTCTTTGATGACTTTGCCACGCCCATTTTTACGGGCGGTCTGGTTGCTAAGGTTAGATTTTAGTTCGCTGTAGCCGAAGTAGATGCCATTGACGAAGAAGCACAGGTCTGGACGGAAGGAAAAGATTTGTTTGCCCTGATACTGGTATTTGTAGGGCAGTTCTTGAACAACGGAAAAAATATTTTGGGCAAAGAGGCTGCTGTCGTGAATTACGCTGTCGTCGGTGTAGAACAGGTGGAGCTTAATGCCTTGCAGAGTAACGGATTTATTGGCGTTGATGAAGAGTGCCATGTTACGACTGCTAGCGATACGCTCTTGAATCAGGGCGATCAGATATGCCAGCAGTTGTTGGGCGTTGCCGCCATATTTCTTGAGCAGTGTCTCGTAAGATTTTTGATTAAGGTCAGTTGTAGAGATAAAGGCTTGTAGGTCTTCTTCAATAATGAGGGAGTTCGTAACGGTGTTCGCTTTGACTTCCTGGTAGCCTAACTCCTCCCGAAAAAATGGGACGAGAAATTTATCTTGTAGGTGTGTTTCACTCATAGGTCAGACTACCTTTATTTTGCCTGTGACGACATCATTAATGAGAGTTTTACGGAGTTCTTTAAGCTTCTCGATTTGGGTATTGATGGTTTGAATAATTCGGTCAATGTGGGCAGTTTTGGTATCGAGATAATCAACGATCACTTTTTGCTCAGAGGGTAGGGGAAGTATAAAAGGAAAAATTTTGACATCATCGAATTTCATTGATTGTCGAAGTCCACCACCAAACCAGTAAAAGACTTTGGAAATGTCATAGACAAAGAGGAGGTAATAGGCGAAATTTGGATGAATATTTCTCAAAAATTCTAAACACAAATATGCTGAAGTTATAATTCCTCGTTCTTTAGCTAATCCAACTCGTAAACTTCTTTGATCATTTTGCAAGTCAGTCAATCTAAGAATGATATTTCCAGCTTCAACAATTTGATAGGTTTCAAAAGATTCAGGTAGTAAGCCAAAGCTAGTATCAATATCTCTTCTTTTGATCTTCCCATAACTTAAGGAAAGTAGGTTCTTTTCAACAAGTCCGGTGTTCTTTCTCTTTGATTGAACTGCTATACTGTTAATTCTTCTAGTTTGCCAATGTTCAGGAATTTCACCTATCCACTCGATGCCGCTATCTTTCATCGGTACAGATTTATCAAGCCCGCGTGTTACGGTTTCGTTGATGAGGGATTGTTTGAGGTTGCTGTATAGAGTTGCTTTTTGGGTGAGGAGGTCAATTTTGCGATCGATCTGTGTGGTTTTTGTGTCGAGGTAGTGGGCGATCGATTCTTGCTCAAGAATCGGGGGGAGAGTAACCCATAACCTTTTGATTGCTTCTTGGTTGATGTTGGGATCTTTCCTCGCACTATCAGCAAAAATCTCCCAATGAGGTCTGAAATATTGTATGTAGTACCACAGGTATTCTGAGACGAATCTTTTGTCATTTGGAAAGATGGCACAAACAGACTGATTGATGGTTACTTCTTCTTGAAGAATTGCATTCTTACCAATCGTTCCCATTCCTCCATACATCGCCAACAAAATACTTCTGATAGGAATAGAAATCAAGTTATAGTGTTCGCGTGCAAGATATGTAACCTTAAATTCTGAAGAGTACAATTTATTGTTGTTTAGATCTGTGGTGCGAACCCAAAAATGAGTTCCATTGTCATAATACTGACTCAATCCACTTTGAGGAGTAGTTCCTGATTTTGTTTTTGTTAGATTTTTGATTCTAAATAAACTCCAATGCTCAGGCACTTCATTTAACCACTCAATCTCAGTAGTTTTATAAGCTTTATGACGTTCAATCTTCATAACGCTAACTCCTCTTCAAGCCTCTTCAACTCCTCATCAAGGAACCGGATTTCCTTCAAAATATCTCCAACGTCCCGCAATTTTTCAGGTTTATAAAACACCTTATTAAAATTAATTTCTACTCCCACCACATTCTCTAAATACTCAAACGGCTTCGTGATGTACTTCGCCATAAAGGCTTCAATAGCTGCCCGGTTTGCTGCCTCATTCCGATGAAATGGAATGATCTCATAATCCTTCTGATAATTGGGCGTTAACTCTACTGTGATTTCAATTCGTTCTGGCTGGGTTTTCGTTGCCTTTTTCAACGCAGCTTTCACCACGATCCTGCCGCAGCCCAACGCTTCCTTCTGACCCAATGCCTCTTTAATCAGCGTTTCCTGATCGGCATCAAAGCTATACATTGCTTCTTTGGTCATCACTACCAACGGCTGCTCTTTGTAGTCCAGCGAATCTACAAATGGCTTAATGTCTTGCTCATATACCTCTAGCAATGAGCTAAACCGTTCCAAATCGTACTTCGTAATCGTAAATTCCGTAAGCGTTCGCTCTCCGTTTTCCAGCTTCACTGGCTTCAATTTCAGGCTGGTTTGATCTTCCTTGAGATGACTTGCAAAGGTTCTGCCCTGCTCATCTACATTCGTGAGCATGATCGCCTGCTTGTTGAAATAGAAAAACTCCTTGTCAAACACCCGTGCATAGTCGTTGTCTACAAAGTTCGTCAGGGTTTCCACAATTTCTAAGCGGCTGGCTTCATCCACCTCTTTTCGCTTCGACCCCTTATTCTTTTTCAGCGGCTTAAACTTCTCACTAGCATTAATTAACATCACCTGATCCCGACGTTTTTTATTCTTATTTAGTACCCAGAGATAGGTGTAAATGCCTGTGTTAAAGAACTCATCCGTCGGCAACTGGATCACCGCTTCCACAATGTCTGAATCCAGCATCCACTTGCGAATATTGCTCTCGGCTGACCCTGCATCGCCACTAAACAGCGTCGAGCCATTGTGAACCACAACCCCCATACCGTTGGCGTTCAGCTTTGAGATCAAATGCTGCATAAACAGCAACTGACCATCCGAAATCGACGGCAGATACTTAAACCGCTGGGTTTTGTCGTTTCTGAGATCCTTCTCGTATCCCTTCCAACTCACCCCATAGGGCGGGTTAGCCGTCACCACATCAAACTCATCGTTGTAGAACTTGTCATCTGTCAGCGTGTTGCCATGCTCGATCTTAGAATCGACCCTAAACCGACTCTCGATCTTAGCTAGAGCGTAAAGCGCATCATTCCAGTCCTGCCCAAAAGTTTGGGTCAGCCGCTTGACCTTAACTTTAATCCGGTCTTCCACCCCAAATAGCAGGTTGCCGCCGCCACAGGTGCAGTCGTAGATTTTCAGCAGGCGATCGGAATCCTCAATCTTAGAGGCAATAATCTCAGCAATCAGCGCGATCACGTCATCTGGCGTGTACTGTTCCCCCGCCGTCTCTGCTGAAATATCAGCCCAACGGCGCTTAATGTGTTCTTCTAGGGTTGTGATTGCCGAGTTATCAAAGGGTTTGAGGTCAATGCCGCTCCACTCCTTCGTATAGCCCAACAGCACCTTTTTTGCCTTGATCTTGGCAATTACACCTTTAATATCGAGAAACTTCTCGCCCTGCGTAGTATCCACGCCCAGCAGGTCTTTGGTTTCCCCGTCAAAGCCGTGCAGGTATCCCTCAAAGTCAATATCAAAGGATTTATCGTTCTGGCAGATGTCCTTCAGCGTTTGGTTCTTCTCAAAGATATAGGCGTTATAGCCCTGCCCCTTGTCCTGAATTAGCTCGATCAACTCGTCTTGAGAAATATCCGCCCAGGCCTCTTCCCCAATTTCCGCCTTCAGTTCGTCAAACATCCTCACCAAGCGGCTTTCAATCATCACTAGGGCAAAAAACGGCATCATAAATGACGGCCATTCAGATTCCTTGATGCCACAGCCCCGCAGCAGGTCAGCCGTTGCCCAGATTTTTGATTCGTATTGAAGGATATTAGGTATCATACAAAGGATTTTTTTACACTCAATATTAGAGTGAGCTTATTTTGGCAACAGGGATAGCAATTAATAACCAGCAAAACACAACGCCAAGCGCTTTGTTAACAGTAATTACACCCCATTAACAACAAGCTCTTAACTTATCCCCTACTTAAAGTCTCTAAGTTTCTCCTGCAACTGCTGATGAATGCAGTCCAACCACACCGGAATCACGGCATGACCTCGATCTATGGATGCGATCGCATCTTTCTTTTCAAATTCCTTTAATCGGAAATCTTTTTCCTTTTTATCCCAGACCAGCATAAATCGCTTCTGCACCACTGGATCGGAAAATTCCGGCGCTTTATGCTTCAAAGCCTGCAACGCCCTAGCCGCAACCTCAAAACTCAACCCCACCGATAGCCAGTATTGCATCACTGCCAACTCAGCTAACTCAGAACGAGAGTAATAAATACTCCGTCCTGTTCCAGTGGCACTAATCGGAGGTACAACAACTCCCCTTTCCCGCCAATATTGCAACTGGCGTAAACTACAGCCTGTAATCTCAGCTGCTTCCTTACTGCTAAAGAATCTTTCTGACATACCTCTGATTTTACAGAAGGCAGTTAATAATACATTTATGTCTGTATTAAACACTATTGTTTAAAAAGTATGAGCCAGATAACCGTTCAGTGTGTTTGTTTGCAAGTGAATAAACTCGCCATCCTCTTTGGAAACTGATGGCAGACCTGAACACGCCCTTAATTAACAAATTACTGGCGCAAATGGCTTAACATTCTGATTGGCGAAACAAGGGCAGTCTTCCGGCTGGAATAGTCAAACAATTGTGCCAACCCCTCAAAACTGACCCCCGATTCACTAATCAACCTGCACAGTTCTATACAAGTGGAAGGCGTCGCTGAATACGGGTATGATTCCCCAAAATTTAGAACGAGCCTTCGAGGTTCCAGCGATCACTTCATACCTGCATTCAGCAACGCCCAAGTGGAATTGCCGTTGTTGAATACATTTATGAATGCTGGTTTAAGTGATCGCCTTTCTTCTCTTGAAGCAAACGGTTGTGATGAAGCTTCAGCTCAGTTCAGCTAATTATTCTCCAGTTCAACTAATTATTCTCCAGTTCAGCTAACTATTCTCCTTTTACAAAGAATAAGAAACGTTATAACAGCTTATTCAACTGTTACCGATTTTGCCAAATTCCGAGGCTGGTCTACATCTAAACCGCGAAGCGCCGCAATGTGATAAGCCAACAGTTGCAACGGAATTACTGTGAGGATCGGAGAAAGCAACTCTTCCACAGCAGGAACGGGCAACAAATCATCAAATGTTTCCGCTGCCTCTGGGTCGTTCATCGGCGTCACACCAATTAAGCGGGAATCCCGCGCCTTCGCTTCCTGGGCATTCGAGAGGACTTTTTCGTAGACAGTCCCCGGCATGGCGATCGCTACTACGGGCACTTTCGCATCTAACAATGCAATCGGGCCGTGTTTCATCTCTCCCGCGGGATAACCTTCGGCATGGATATAGCTGATTTCTTTCAATTTCAGCGCCCCTTCCAAGGCAATCGGGAAATTAATCCCCCGTCCTAAAAAGATAAAATCTTTTGTTTCGGCAAAATCGTGAGTCAGATGTTCAATATACCGCTCCTGACTTTCTAAAATCAGTTCAATCTGGGCTGGCAACTGCCGCAAGCCAATTAAAATTTGCTCTAACCGGATTGCCGATACCGTTTGACGCCGATAAGCTAAATCCAGCGCCAAACAGTAAAATGCCATCAGCTGGGCAACAAAAGTTTTCGTCGCCGCCACTCCAATTTCAATTCCGGCATGGGTTTCGATAATCTGGGGCACCATCGTCCCCAAAGTGCTTTCTGGACGATTGGTAATCCCCAGCAATCGCGTCTGAAACTGGGGCGGCTGACTGGCACGACGCTGGGATTCCATTGCCAAAGCTGCCAGCGTATCCGCTGTTTCTCCAGATTGGGTTACGCCAATGGTCAGCGTATTGGCAGTGAGAGGCGCGGGTGCATAGCGAAACTCAGAGGCATACTGCACGATAGTGGGAATTCCCGCTAACTGTTCCAGCAGGTATTTACCCACCAGTCCGGCGTGCCAACTGGTACCGCAGGCAAGAATCTGAACGTGTTCTAAATTCTCGTACAGTGACGCTGGTAAATTCAGTTTAATCGGAGATTGACGAGAGTCGGCGGTCCAATCTGCGTTTAGGTAAGCTTCTAAACAAGCGCGAACCACCCCCGGTTGCTCATAAATTTCCTTGAGCATAAAGTGTTTGAATCCCTGTTTTTCCACCTGTACGGGATTCCAACTCAACGTCCGGGGACTTTTCTTCAGCCTATCGCCTGCGAAATTGTACACCTCAACGCCAATCGGGGTCATTCTTGCCAATTCACCATTTTCCAGGGTCAGGACGGCACGAGTGTGGGGAACCAGCGCCGGGGTATCAGAGGCGCAGAAAAACTCTCCTTGACCGAAACCAATGGTGAGGGGAGCTTGTTGCCGTGCCACAATCAATTCATCGGGATAGTCGGCACAGACAACTGCGATCGCAAACGCTCCCTCCAGTTTATTCACCGCCTGCCGTACCGCTTCTAAAAAGGAAGAATGCTGACTTGTCACCGCTGAGTTCTGTACCTGCTGTGTCATCACTTCAGCCATCAATTGCGGGATTGCCTCCGTGTCTGTCCCCGCCTTCGTCACTGCTTGCCGCACTGCCTCTAAAAACGGAAACTGTTGAGGTGTAGAAGCCGAGTTATGTACTTGCTGTGCCATTAGTTCGGCGATTAACTGGGGGATTAACTCCGTATCCGTCCCCGTTTTCGTCACCGCCTGCCGCACCGCCTCTAAAAACGGAAACGGTTGAGCTGTCGCCGCCGCTTGCTGCGCTTGCTGTGCCATTAGTTCGGCGATTAAGTGGGGAATCACCTCGGTATCGGTATCTGAGCGAAACTCGTGTCCTTTGGCTTTGAGTTCTTCTCGCAATTCCCGATAATTTTCAATAATCCCGTTTTGGACTACCGCGATTCGCTTCGCCGTATCTGTGTGGGGATGGGCGTTGTATTCTTCTGGCTTGCCGTGAGTCGCCCAACGGGTGTGTCCAATGCCAATCGTCGCCGGATTAACTTCTCGTTGTAGCTTTTCGCGCAGGTTGTAGAGTTTGCCCTTTGCCCGCACGCAATGGATATCACCTTCCAAGACTGTGGCGATACCGGCAGAATCGTAGCCCCGATACTCCAGTTTTTCCAAGCCTGCCAGCAAAATTTCTGTCGCCGCTTGAGTGCCAATATAGCCAACGATTCCGCACATATATCACAACACTCCTGTTCACACTTAATCTTAAAAGCTACTGGGCTATCCCAGGAACGTCAAGGTCAACAACATTGTATTGGTTACGGGCGATCGCGCTCTGATTCCGCAAAAAAGAGGGAGCAATTTGCCCCCTCAATGCCTTGGAATCGGAATGATAAAAAGTGTTTTCAAGCCAGCTTGTTAGTATGCCAAGCCCATGCTGCGAGTCGTTTCAGCATTGCTCAAATAAACTCGGATGCTCAAAAAGTCGGTAGGACAGGCAGTTTCGCACCGCTTGCAACCTACACAATCTTCAGTCCGAGGAGATGAGGCAATCTGTTGGGCTTTACAGCCATCCCAGGGAACCATCTCTAGGACGTCCGTTGGGCAAGCGCGAACGCATTGGGTGCATCCAATGCAGGTGTCATAGATTTTAACGGTATGAGACATCGAAAAACGGCTCCTTTCTGAGTGTTCTCTACTAATGACACTAGAATCAAGGCTTAGTTTACCGCAGGCGCATAGACGCCTCTGCAAAAGGCCACAGAACTTCAAACTCTGTAATAGATTGCCCCTAATTGCGACTTTCCGACAAAGGCGGGGAAATCCCTCTGTCTCAAGGCGGTTTGCCTCACCGGCAAAGCTGGGGTGCCTTCGACATCATAAAGAAGTGTGAACGAAAGGCTTAACTCAGTTGAACAAAATTCAATTCCAGCGTTCGACACAGAGAAGTTTTAACCCTTGGGAATCGACTATGACACTGATTCGTTGGCAACCTTTTCAAGAAATGGCAACCCTGCGCCGTCAAATGGATCGAATGTTTGACGAACTGGCAAGCGTTAATCGGGATGCTCCAATCACCTGGAAGCCTGCGATTGAGCTGCAAGATACAGAGGACAGCCTAATCCTGCGGGCACAAATTCCTGGCATCGAAGCCAAAGACCTTGATATCCGCATTTCTCGTGAAGCGGTTGTGATTACAGGCGAACGCCGCTACGAAAAGAAAGAACAAGAAGGCGGTTACGTCCGTTCTGAGTTCCGCTACGGAAACTTTCAGCGAGTAATTTCTCTGCCTGTTGCGATTCACAACGATCGCGTCCAGTCTGAATTTAAGGATGGTGTCCTGATGCTGACGCTGCCCAAAGTAACGTCAGTTCGCGATCGCGTGGTCAAGCTCAATCTAGCAGATAGCACCAGTGCGGCTCCAGAAGTCACCGACGCACCCGTTGCTGACACGAAGAAGCCCGAAGCAACTGAGAGTGCTGAACCGGCTAGCGTCTGGGATTAATCCAGATAATTTTCGGTTAATCCGTAGCCGCGAAAACTTCTTAGTCTAACCACTCAACCGCTGAGCATCAGCAAGGCGGTTATTTTTTCGCCTTCTTCCAGAAGTCGGGAAAATCCCCAAAAGGCAATTCGGTTTTCCTCACTGACGTAACCAGACTGTTTTGACATTATAAAAACGTGGGAACTAAAAGCTTCATCCCATTGAACAAATTTCAATTCAAGCATTTAGTCACTGCAAATTGGAGGTAACTGTTTTATGGCACTGATTCGTTGGCAACCCTTCCAAGAAATGGAAACTCTACGTCGTCAAATGGATCAAATGTTTGATGAACTTGCCGGAAGCGATCGCGTAGCTTCTCGCCAGTACAGCACAACTTGGAAGCCTGCCATTGAACTCCAAGACACTGAAGACCATCTGATCCTGCGGGCTGAAATTCCAGGCGTAGAAGGTAAGGACATTGATGTCCAAATCACTCGTGAAGCGATCGCCATTAGCGGCGAACATCGCTTTGAGAAGAAGAATGAAGAAAAAGGCTTCTTCCGCTCCGAGTTCCGCTATGGTAGCTTCCAGCGCGTGATTCCTCTACCAGTGCCGATTCAGAATGACCAAGCCAAGGCTGACTTCCAGAATGGCATCCTGACATTAACCCTGCCGAAAGTCACGGAAGCGCGGCGTACCGTCGTCAAACTCAATTTAGGAAGCACCACTACGACTCCAGAATTGACCAGTCAGTCAACTCCTGAAGCCAACCACGCCAACGTGAACTAATCTTGCCCTTGCCTTCCTGAAGGGTCTTGAGCCTGGGTAAGAAACAATAGCCTAATTTAGTTATTTAACCGCTGAGTGGTCTTCAGTAGAATCCTACCCTCCACTCAGCGGCTATTTTTTTGGCGTTGCACCTTGAAAAACTATTTATTTTAGAGACAATCCCTCAGTAAGTTGCCTCTAGAAAAAACCATCTCCTAATTGGACAATGTCATCTTTTTAGCTATCGTCAAGGACGATACACTTGTGCAAGATGCCTTCTTTGGGAAAAAACTCAAAATGCCAGATTCCTTGATGTATCGACAAGATGCCTTCGTTGTTCTGGAACCCAACCAACCAGAGCAATTCCTCACTCCCGCAGAAATGTTAGAAAAACTGAAGGCAATTTTGGCAACTCGTCAAGACAACCTACCGCCAGATTTGCAAAAATTTCCTTCAGTAGAAGCTCAAGCTGAATACCTGCTAGAAACGTCCTGCGAATTAGATATGGGGCCAGGACAATTTTTACAGTGGTATGTCGTGCGTTTAGAAAAATAAGAGCGGAGTTCCTCCGCCCCTACGTTTAGGGTGTAGCAATTAGCGCTACATCAACACGTTGTTCAGCTGGTTGAGTCACGGTTACGCGCACACCAGGGCCAAAAAACCCTTCTATTTTCTCCCGCTTCTGTTGCCAAACCTCTAGAGGGAAGAGCGGCGACTCAAATTCCAACACCAAAGCGTAAGCCCCATCGATCGCAGTTTCGTGTAATCCTGTTAGCACAGGTCTTTCTTCATCGGTTGGACTCAGCCCCAAGCTGCTCAAAGAGCTATCGAGATGAGCATCTTGACCGTAGCGATAGCGGGTGACATCTAGACGAATTTGATTTTGAGTTGCAGTGGCTTGCTGTTCTCGGAGTGCCAGTATGTCCTTGGAAGTCGGTTTGGTGAATGGTACGGGCGTAAGTTCTGAGGCTTTGAGGGCAAGCCCTCCCAGCAACAGAGGAACCCCATAGAAGAATCCGGCTAGATTCAGCGTCGGGTTGTCGGTAACGTAAGCAACCAGTCCCGCCAGAAATAAAACGCCACCGACACTTAAACCCAACGTTCCCAAAGAAGTTTGACGTAACATTTTAATTAGGATACCCAATTGACAATCTCTTCAGCTTTATTATCCTTGGCACTGGGTAACATCTCTAGTATGGGTGGGATTTTTGTTAAAACTACGTGCTTTGCTTTGGGTCGCGATTGAGAAGCACGAAGCTGAAGAAGTCTCCCTAATTTGATAGCCCTTGACGAATGAGTGCAGAGTCTGTAAAGTAGCCCATCAACCAACGGTAATTCATAACTCAGGGCGTTTACAAAAGGAACCCCTATTATCAAAATAAGTCGCTGTTGTCCGCCGCCATCAATTCATAACTGAGATAATAAAATGATTCAAGAAGACAATTCCGGGGCTACAAAAAAGAGTAAAGCCATCCTGGATCAACTCAAAACGCTGAAGCAGGAAGATGAAACGCTTTATAACATCTTGGCTGTAGATGTTTGGGCTTTAGCCAAAACAATGGATGAGTTTCAACCAGGATTTTGGTCGGCTTTTATGAAAAATCGGGAGAAGGCGCTGAAGCGGTTTATTTCTGAAGTGATTAAAAATAAGCCTACCGATCCGAAACGTCCTCCTTTCCTTCGCTAGGATTAATTATTGTAAATAAATAATCGACAGAGGAAGCAAACAATGGACCCACAAACACTCAAGCAATGGATTAGCCAGATTGAACTCAAGCGTGAGTCGCTGGTAAGGCTCCTGGAGGAACCAAACCTGGGAACTCTACGAATTGATGTTAATCAGGCACTCGAAGAAATTGATGACCTGATTGATGAATTTCGGCGCACCTTCCCAGAGGCAGATGCCAACTAGAAACTAACGCCTTGCCGAGCTGAACTCTAGCCAAGAGGCTACGGCAAGGACGCCAATCACTAATTGCGCCCCTTTCTAATGACTGACTGCCCGCTGCCCTAGCTGCTTGACTAGAGCAATCAGCTCTTGAGTAGCGGTGTCTTTTTTACAAAAAGCATCAATTCTGGCGGTTTGGCTCATCACCTCAATCTGCGGGTCTTCGACTGAGGAATAGGCAATAATCTGAGCGTGCGGATCGATGTGCTTGATCTGGGTAGATGCGCTCAAACCGTCTAATACTGGCATTTGTAGATCGAGAATAATCACATCAGGGTGGTGACGCTCGACCATCTCAACGGCTTCTTGACCGTTACTAGCCAATCCAACTAACTCGATGTTTGCCTGACTCTGGAATGCTAATTTCAGGCTAAAACGAGTTAGCTCGTGGTCATCAACAACAAGAACACGAAGAAGGGGGTGCTGACAGGACAACATAAGAGGATAACTATATCATCTGACGGTTCTAGTTTAGGGGCATAGGATACAAAAGTCCCTCTACCATCCGAGCGAACTGCTGCAAGAAATACTCATTTTACCTCCAAACTAAAGTAGATAATTTTCTAAAGTTTAAATATTTATAAAGAAATCTGGAAGTTTAGTTTTTATATGTTTAAACCAATTGAACAGCCGCTCGTTTCGCTTTTGTCTTTCTAGCGCGATCGCTCTTGCGTTTCAGCCATTCACTTCCAAGGATACCAAGACTGTTTCGGGCTGTCCTCTCCACCCAGAGGGATAGACTGAAAGAGCGATCGCGCTCTTGATTCGGTGGGGAGTGCGATCGCATCTTTGAAGTTTCTGATTTAAGAATTCAAAACTGACAGGAACTTCAAAATAGTCTAAATGCTTAGAATTCCTGTAAGAGTTGGCAGATAAGTTTTGAGGACTTCAGCTAGTTTACTGGCATCCGTAACAGCACTAGCAACACCCTTAAGGACATTCACAGCCATCGAGCAAAGTTAAGCCCCCGTCTTCCGGTGGCTTGTTCGCCTCTTATTCTATAGTTCCCACAGCGTCCAAAACATCTTTCTTGGCATTGTTAGAAAGGGTGGAATCAGTTTTAATTGATTGTTACAATTCTGCCAAAATCTTCTCCAAATTATTGCTATCAGCAGTATTAATTTCCTGGAGTTGCGGAATAGTATTTGTTACCTGAACGATAACATTGTCCACAATGCTAGCACCTGTAAAATCGCCACCACTCGTGACCTTATCTACCTTGTTTTATGTCTTTCATCCCTACTAACTATGTCCCCACCGATATTATTTCCTGTAATTTCTATTATTTCAACTCCACTGCTGATTTAATGAGATGTTGGCTTTTTAAGGTTGAATAGAGACTTGGTAAAACTAAAATCTGCTTAAAATCAAACAGGAATTTTGTATTTTAGTAACGCATATTAAAATTTAGGCAGAAATATCTGATGCCTAAAGAGTACAAAAAGATAAAGTTGGATTTCGCTGTTGGGCATTCTGTAACTAAGGATTATCTTCCAGAGGTGAGAAGCGAAAAGCTGCCAGGGGCTGTACCTTAGCGGTGAAGGGCTAGGAAGGAGTTTATGCAGATACAGACGCCAGATTGGGTTAAACACGCAGTTTTTTACCAGATTTTTCCGGATCGCTTTGCTAAAACGAAGCATTCTCACAAGCGGCTTTTGAAGGATACCCGATGGGAAGATTGGCACGAAATACCGACGCTTCAAGGGTACAAGGGCGGTGATTTGTGGGGGGTGATGGAACAGCTGGATTACTTGCAGGATGTAGGGATTAATGCGATTTACTTTACCCCCATTTTTCAATCGGCTAGCAATCACCGCTATCACACCCACGACTATTACCAAGTCGATCCGATGTTGGGGGGGAATGGCGCTTTTCGGGAGTTGCTGGAAGCTGCCCACGAACGGGATATTAAAGTTGTACTGGATGGGGTGTTTAATCACTCTAGTCGGGGCTTTTTCTTTTTCCACGATGTTCTGGAAAATGGCCCCCATTCGCCTTGGGTGGATTGGTTCAAGATTGAAGGCTGGCCTTTATCGGCGTATAACGGCGATTTTCCGGCGAATTATGAGGGCTGGGACGGAAATCGGGCGCTGCCAGTGTTCAACCATGAAAATCCGGAAGTGCGGGAATATATTATGGAGATTGCCGAATATTGGATTAAATTCGGCATCGATGGCTGGCGCTTGGATGTGCCGTTTGAGATTAAGGCTCAAGGATTTTGGCAGGAATTTCGCGATCGCGTAAAAGCCATTAACCCGGAAGCCTACATCGTGGGCGAAGTCTGGGGAGATTCCCGCGAGTGGCTGGATGGGACTCAGTTTGACGGGGTAATGAACTATTTATTTGCTGCGCCGACGATTGCTTTTGCCGCAGGCGATCGGGTAGACATTGAGCAAGTGAAAGATCGCTCTTACCATCCCTACCCGCCCCTCTTTGCACCAGAGTATGCCGAAAAAATCCAGCAATTGTTGGATTTTTATCCGTGGGATATTCAACTGACTCAGTTGAATTTGCTAGCTAGCCACGATACGGCGCGACTGATTTCTATTGCAGGCGGTGATAAGGAGAGTGTTCAACTAGCAACATTGCTGCTATTGACTTATCCCGGTGCGCCCAGCATCTACTATGGTGATGAAGTGGGATTACCGGGAAAACTCGATCCGGATTCGCGTCGGGGTTTTCCGATGGAAGCTCACTGGGAGCGTGATGTTCTAGATTATCACAAGCAACTCATCGCCCTGCGTCACCAATATCCTGCCTTGCGTACAGGTTCTTACCACGTTCTGTTTGCGGAAGGAACAGTTTACGTCTTTGCTCGGAAATTGGGAGATGAGGAACTGATTGTTGCCATTAACGTGGGGACGGCACCAGCAGATCATGTGAGTTTTGAGGTGACGGGGCTACAATCCAAGCCTAATCAGCAATTGTATGGCACTGCCGAGGTGTCATGGAGCGGTGAGGGAGAATCCAACCATCTGTCCTTGCATTTGCCAGCGCGTAGTGGATGCATCCTGGGTTAAACAAATTTCGCGAATGTTTGCCAAGAAGGGTGGATTGATTAACCTTTAATTGCCTGCGTAGGGGCCTGTTTGTGCTATGCCCTTACAGAATGTGAATTTGACCAATTATTTAATCCACATTCCTTGGCGATCGCCCAAATCAAAAGGAGGCACCTTTGCAAAGGTGCCTCCTTTTTTATGTCAGCAAATCGAATTTTAAATTTTTACGATGTCGTTTAGATCGCACTGACTCCAAATTTGCTTTTGTCTTACCATTACCCAGTTTTTGGTCAATAAATTCTGTCTGAAGACAGAAGTTAGCAGCAGAAATTAGTGCCTATTTAGACATTATCGTCGGTGTAAGTACTGAATCAATGACATGGATGACGCCGTTATCGGTAAGGATATCTGTTTTTAGCACCTTCGCATCATTCACTTTAAAACCGTCGTCGGTGCTATCAATCCCCAGAATGCCGCCCTCAACTGTCTCAGCGGAATCTATCTCGACGAAGTTATCAGTTCTAACATCCCCAAACAGGACGTGATACATTAAAATTTGCTTCAGCTTGGGGATGTTGTCCATCCAAGAAGCCAGTGTATCCTCTGGAATTTTGGCAAATGCTTCGTCGGTTGGAGCAAAGACAGTATAGGGTCCTGGACTCTTGAGAATCTCAAACAGACCAGCAGCCTCAAGAGCATTAACCAGAGTTTTGAAAGATCCTTCATTAGTGGCAGTTTCTAAAAGGTCAGCCATGCGTTTTGATGATTTTAAGTGAGTGTCCTGTTTAGAGATACTCGCTAGAAGACTTGCAGTGCATCCTTCAAAAGTATTGAAGGCGCGATCGCTAATAGGTTAGCACCCCTACCCATTTCACTTCATTTCGCTAGCGTGCAGCCACGCATCAGATCCCTCAACCCCTTACACAACTCAACTACTGGAACGAATGCCACGTTGTTGTAGCTGCTGAATAAAAAAGTCTTCCAGAGAAGGACGGGATAGGTTCATTGTTGCCAGATGGGCATCCATCAGCCGGAGACTAGCCAGAAACTCTTGGGGTTCGCCTTGTAAGTGTCCATGCCAACCATTATGCTCAAATGCCAAATCGGGTATCCAGCGTTTGAGAACCTCCAAGTTCCCGCCTTTGCCTCTGACATGGTAGGATTCGGCGGTACCTAGAAGTTCATCGAGGGAGCCGACGCAAATCAGATCGCCTTGGGCGAGGATAGCGACGCGATCGCATATCTGCTCCACTTCCGCCAGAACATGACTATTAAAGAAAATAGTTTTTCCCTGCTTTTTGAGCGATAAAATAATCTCTCGCATCTGGTATCGCCCCATTGGGTCAAGACCCGACATCGGCTCATCCAAAAATACCAGTTCTGGATCGTTAATCAGCGCTTGAGCCATGCCTACCCGTTGCAGCATCCCTTTAGAATACTGACGCATCTGCTTTTTACGGGCAGCAGATTGAGCCAATCCGACTAATTCCAGTAGTTGGGGGATGCGTTGACGTTGCACCGATTTCGGGATTTGAAATAATCCAGCCGTAAATTGCAAAAACTCCCAGCCGGTGAGAAAGTCGTAGAAATAGGCGTTTTCTGGTAAATAACCGATGCGTTGTTTCACTTCGCGATCGCCCAAAGGTTTTCCCAGAAGTACCCCTCGTCCACCCGTAGGGCGTACTATTCCCAAAAGCGTCTTTAACAGCGTCGTTTTCCCAGCCCCATTTGGTCCTAGCAGCCCAAACGTTTCCCCCTCAAACACTGACAGCGTGCAGCTTTTGAGAGATTCAATTTTTTGATTTAGCCAAAATCCGGTGCGATAAACCTTTCGCAGTTCAAAAGTCTGTACTACCGATTGACGGTAAACGGTAATCGGTTCCCCTGACTTATCTTCAACAGAATTCATATTAGTTCGGCAAGCGATCGCATTCTCTACAATATTATTGATTCCCTATTTTGCGGACTTTCGTATCAGTTTGGAATGATAGATGATATGAGTCCTATATCTGTTCTATTTCTTAGGGATAAACTGGGCGGATGCTTATCTTAACTGAAGCCGAGTTTCGAGAATCGGCAGAATCCTCTCTGCGTCTGGTTTTTCTGAACGACGACCCGTTTAACCAGCGTTTTGCACCAGATGTCCCGGCGCGAAGGATAATCTACGAGTATTTCTACCACATAGAGCCGCCGCTCATAGATGCTGTAGTTGCGGCTGCTTCCAGTGTGGGAGACACTGGTTGTTACCTCTCAAATCTATGGCGTAACAAAGAACAAAACGAACGCCCCAATCACTGGTATATCCCTTTTTCTGAGATTTCAGCTTACGTAGCAGCCG
Organism: Trichocoleus sp. Lan; assembly: GCF_039961855.1. Taxonomy (NCBI): domain Bacteria; kingdom Bacillati; phylum Cyanobacteriota; class Cyanophyceae; order Leptolyngbyales; family Trichocoleusaceae; genus Trichocoleus; species Trichocoleus sp. Lan. The sequence continues at coordinate 19,778 of NZ_JAMPKA010000032.1, forward strand.
ATGACAAAGTGTTTAACCATGCTTTGACTTCGGAGAATGTCCTCTATTCGCCGCAAGGAAAATGGGGAGTGATGATGTCTCACGAGCATCACGGTTTACTGGCGGGTACGCACGAGTTTATGGAAGAAATTCGTCGGCTAATACCAGACCTCGATCGCCAGGTGTATGGGTTCCTAGATTATTGGAAATACTGGTATAGCCAAGGTAAGAGTGCTGATGTAACTTGGCTACCGGGATTATTAACGCAGATTTACGGGCGAGAAACAGCAAAAACCATGCTGCGAGAAGCAGGTTTAAAGTCTATCTGGCGAAAATACAGTTCTGAACTTCCATTAACTTAGACTGGATTTAGGAGCTTTCAAGAGAAGAGAAACGAATGGATAGATCCAAAATAGTTGCAATTATCACTGGGGCAATTTCTATAATTCTAGCGATCGCCTATCTGCTGCTGGTTCAGTTACTAGACTTCCGGGGTGAAATGATACCCGCGCCCACAAGTCAATTGCCGCCAGTCGTGCAAGTTGCCCAAATATCCGCGATTCAGCTTTTATAAAGAGCAATGTCTAATCGGAGTTACGCCATCCTCGGAACAGGAGCGCTGGGGGGCTACTACGGAGCTAAACTACAACGAGCGGGGCTGAATGTCCACTTCCTGTTGCACAGCGATTACGAACAAGTCTGTCAACAGGGTTTAGTCATTGAGTCCCCAGACGGCGATTTTACCCTCCCCCACGTTAACGCCTACCCTGACGCTAACAAAATGCCACCTTGCGATGTGGTAGTTGTGGCGCTGAAAACGACGCAAAACCACCTGCTACCTGAAATGCTGCCATTTATGGTTAAGGATGATGGCGTTGTCTTAGTGCTGCAAAATGGTCTAGGAGTTGAAGAGAAAGTCGCCAAAATTGTGGGTTCCGAACGGGTGATGGGAGGCTTGTGCTTTCTCTGCTCTAATAAAGTGGGGCCAGGACACATCCGCCACCTAGACTATAAAGCGATTACACTCGGCGAATATACCCCCGATTATCAACCCGCTGGGATTACCGAGCGAATGCGTCAGATTGCGGGTGACTTTGAAAGTGCTGACATTCCCATCCAACTTGCTGAAGACTTGCTGTTTGCTCGTTGGCAGAAACTGGTATGGAATATTCCATACAACGGGCTTTCTGTTGTTCTTGATGCTACAACAGATGAGCTGATGAGCGATCTTCAGACTCGATTATTAGCTGAGCAGTTGATGGGTGAAGTGCTGGCAGGTGCATCTGCCGTTGGTCGGAGGATTCCTGATAGCTTTGTCGAAAAGATGCTCGATCACACGGCAAAGATGAAGCCGTACCGCACCAGTATGAAAATCGACTATGACGAAGGGCGTCCTCTAGAGGTGGAAACCATGTTCGGTAATCCCCTACGAACTGCACAAGCAGCAGGTGTTGATTTGCCGAAAATTGCGATGCTTTACCAGCAGCTAAAATTCTTGGATGCTAGAAATCGCCACAAATAGTATGTTCTTTTGGCATCCGATTTTTCATGACTTAAATATACCTAACACCCTGAAAAAAAACCTTAAATAATAATTAGTCATGAAAAAAGCGCCTTTAGAAAATCCGATTTTTACCGTCCCCAACGTTCTATCAAAAGCAGAGTGTGCCGAGTATATCGCCTTAACCGAAAACATAGGCTATACTCCGGCTGGTCTCACCGTAGGACAGGATGAATACATAATGGCTCCATCAATCCGAAATAACGATCGGGTGATTTTGGATGATGAAGAACTTGCAGCAAATTTATGGCATCGTGTGGAAACTTATGTCCCCAGAATCGGTAACTGGTGTGCAATGGGACTTAATGAGCGCTTGCGGTTCTACCGATACGATCCGGGTCAGCGCTTCGCACCGCATCACGATGGTAGTTATTGGCGAACAAACGGCGACCATAGCCGTTTAACTTTTATGATTTATCTGAGCGAAGACTTTGAGGGAGGCGAAACTCTGTTTTTTTCACCCAACGTCTCTATAGTTCCTCAAATCGGTATGGCGCTGTTCTTTATCCACGAAATAAAACATGAAGGCGCACCCGTAATCCAAGGTCGAAAGTATGTACTGCGTTCAGACGTGATGTACACGTATGCGAGCCAATAAAAATCGGGGGAAGTTGACTTTTAAAAAAGGGCGATCGCTCTACACAATTTCATTTAATTATTCTTTATTCTTCTGGTAAATAGTTGTAAGATAAAACTGCTATTCCCCCATTTATTTATACCCCATGTGTAACTTTTTATGTTATTGTCTTTGCTAACCCTGTACTGGGTTTTCCTCAGAAAAACAATTGAAAAAAAGTCTGCATATCTCGTATCTTTAATTCACCCAGTAGGAAGCTTTTAGAATTTGCATTGTTTAGCTTGGACGATAAGAAATAAAAAAGGAGATTGGGAAGTTTTGTGTTCCCAGTCTCCAATTGCTATGACGATGAATTTAAAACAGCAATTTAAAATTTGTTGAGCATCTGAAAAATCGTCATTTTATGAGCCATGAAAGAAAGTGAAAAAGTGAGCTTCTCTTTCTTTAGTCATTTTTGTAGATTTTGGCGATATATTCGGGTTTTTTGTCAGATCCTTTTTTGTCGGATAAGGTTCTTCCGCTAAAGGCGAAAAATATCCAGGTGAAGGCAATTGCGGCAATCGTTAATTCCATAGAAATTTCTCCAAGTTAAGCAAGCTGTCTTGTTAACCTTATTAATCAACTCAAGAATTGCTATATCCGGATAAATTTCAGGTTGGCAGATAAAATTTATTTGTAGATCAAGAGAATTTGCAAGCGCACCCTTAATCTGTAACCCAGAACTGGTATATTTCTGGGTGTTACCAATGAAGGAATATCGCTTCGCAAACGCTACTATTGTTGAGGCGGATCTGATTGGCGTTCCTCTTGCGGTTCTTTCGCTTCTGCTAAAGGTTTGACGACTCGCGCGATCGCTTCTTGCACAAATGTCTTGATAAACTCATCCCGGCGATTTAGCTGAAACTGTCGCTGCACAACTTCTGTGATTCCGCCATCGCCCCAATCTTGATCGTGACGGAAGTATTCAATAAAACTCTTCCCAGCAATTCGAGTCAAATAAGCGGCGGTAACGCCTTGAATCACCTTACCAATAGGATAGGCGGCGACACTCAGTTGGAGGACTCTAGAAAGCAACTCAATTGCTCCTTGGACAATTCCCAAACTCGCAAGAGTTTTCCCTAAAGAAAGCGCTAATTCGCGCCCTCGATCCATATTCAGCTCGCAACCGTAAATTCTGCCAATTTCTACAACCATTTGGGCATTTACAGCGGCGGTTGCTAGCAAATCCACCACTGGTAGGGGTGTCACGGTGATGACACCCGCCCCAATCCACTGAAAACGTTCTACCACCTTCTCCGCTTGGCGTCTGCGCTGAGCATCCAGCAGGCGTCGAGCTTCGTCTCCCAGTCTCTGAGATTGCAGTAGGATGTTGTCAGCCACTAGGTCTTCCCCTTCGGCTCTGAGAACCACCGCCATGCGGCGAATTAACGGCATCACATCCGGTTCAGGTTGGAAGGTTTCGCCACTTTCCAATTCAGCTAGCTGGGGATTCGCAGCGATCGCAACCACATCGGCGGTGGCGATAAATCCCCGCACTCGTTCCCGCAGACGTGCCAGAATTGTTTCCTTATCGGTGTCTGTATAAAGATCGGTTTTGTTGAGGATCAGCAGCGATCGCTTGCCAATCTCTGCCAAGGTTCGCAACGGGTTATACTCCGACTGCCGCAAGTCATTATCTACGACAAATAACAACAAATCTGCTTCAGTTGCCAATTGCCTTGCCAGTTGTTCTCTCTGGGTTCCCGCGACCCCTGCTTCTAAAATTCCGGGGGTATCGGTAATCAAAATTTGCCGATTTAATCCTTTCAACTTGAGAACGTAAGTTTCCCCTACCTCCGTCGTTCCCATTGGCGCGTCTACCCGTCCTACCATGCGCCCAATCAGGGCGTTCACCAGAGAAGTCTTGCCAGCAGAACCCGTGCCAAATACGACGACTAACAGTTCCCCACGCGCCAAATTTGCTTCAATTTCGCGCGATCGCTCAAGTAATGCCTGCCGCGACACCTCATCCTGAATCTGTGCCACTTGCTGCCGCACTGCTTTGAGGGTTTCTGAAGCCGCCTCTGTCTTCGCTTCCGGGACTTTCGGCAATCTGCGGCGTTGCCGCGAACCTTTTGCAGTCCCCTGAAGAATCATCACATAGTAGATAAATCCACCGATTAGCACCCCCAGTAGGACAATCAGCAACAAAAGCAGCAGATTTCCCAGTAAAGGTGCCGTAAAAGAAATCTGAATATACAGCCGATAGAGAGAATTAATCAGCCACAGCATCAGCCCCAGAATTACACTGAGGCCAACGATCAGCGTTAATAAGCGCGACAGGGGCATGAACGGGATTGTGGTAAGGAGATGCTTCTAATCTTAATCTCCCTATCATTGTCTGCTATCAGCAACAGGCAAGAGATGCTTCCACGAATAAAGTAGAGCCTGTTGCCGTGATTTTTTCTCGGCTAGATAATTAAAACAAAGCGTCTTTCTGAGTAATTTTAAAAAACAGTAAATTATAATACAAACTAGCTTTTAAAATTATCCCCCACCGGATAGATCGATGATCTCTGAGCCAAACGTCAGGAAGCCTCAGATACGCTTAGGCAGTGCGTTCCCTCACCCAGTCAGTATCACAGGCTGGCTCAGCCGGGTCACTGGTCGTTTCAGCGTTAGCCAAAAAATTAGTTATGGATATGGGCTAACCCTAGGCATTGCCGTTTTGGGAACGGCTGCCGGATTTATGATTGGAGATTACTATCAGCAACGAGCTACGAAGTTGCATGAATATAGCAACCAAGAACTCAACCTTCTCCATCGCTTGCAAAATGGCGTACTACAGGCACGTACGCACCAACAACAATTGATTCCGCTAGCAGAAAATCCGGAATTGTTTTGGGACGAATACTCTCATTTTCTGGAACATACTGCTGAAATTAAGCGGATATTGTCTCAAATCAAATCTTATACAAACAGCGCCGTTTATCAACGCGAGGCAGCGGCTCATGTACACGCTGATGGAATACCCAGTTTTCTAAAAACTTACGAAAACGTACCAGAAATCTATTTTCATCAGGTTGATGAATTAGTACAGCAAATTGAGCTGTCTCATTTAAAGCCAGATAAAATTCAGGAAGCACAAAAACTACTTTTAAATTTTACGAATGGTTCTGTAGCGCTAAATTTTGATGGTCTCTCAGACGACTTAACTGGAGTTATTCAGGGATCTTACCAGGATGTTAAGCAGACAGAACTGGCTTTGATTGCTGCGGAAACAATCCGATTTAAAATTATTGTTGCAAGTATTTTATTGTCAATTGCGATCGCTATCCTTTTAGCCATCTACACTTCTCGCGCCATCGTCCGTCCCCTGAAAGCTGCAACTGATGTAGCACAGCGGGCAACTCAAGAATCTAATTTTGGCTTGCAAGTGCCGATTACAACTGAAGATGAAGTGGGAATGTTGGCAACCTCCCTCAATCAGCTCATCCTACAGGTGGGGCACCTTTTGCAAGAACAAAAAGCAGACAGCGAGTTACGGTTAATCCAAAGTGAGAAAATGTCTAGTTTGGGACGAATGCTTGCCGGAGTCGCCCATGAAATCAATAATCCGGTCAACTTCATCTATGGCAACTTGGCTTATGCGGGTGACTACGTTAAAGAACTTCTCGCATTACTAGAAACTTACCAAGCTGAAATTACCAACCCTCCTAAAGCGATTCAAGTTCAAGCCGAAGAAATCGATATCGATTTTCTTAAACAAGACCTGCCTAAAGTTCTGCAATCGATGAAAGTCGGTTCTGACCGAGTTCGACAAATTGTTCTAAGTTTAAAAGATTTTTCTCGCCTCGATGAACCACAACCTAATTCTGTAGATTTGCACGCCTGTATTGATAGTACCCTGCTGATTTTGAACAATCGGATTAAAAATAATATCAATATTATTCAAAACTACGGCGATATCCCAGCCATCGAAGGTTACACCGGCTTGCTTTATCAGGTATTTATGAATTTACTCAGCAATGCGATTGATGCTCTAGAAGAGGCAAAAGAGCCTGGAGAAATCGTGATTTCTACAGAACGCCTAAACAAGGATACCGTTGGGGTGCGGATTGCTGACAATGGTTCTGGCATTTCACCAGAACATCAAGAGAAAATATTTGATGCCTTTTTTACCACGAAGCCGAGAGGCATTGGTACGGGCTTGGGTCTATCAATCAGCCATCAGATTATCGTAGAGAAACATGGCGGTAATTTTAGCTGCAAATCAGAAGTTGGTAAAGGGACAGAGTTAGCGATCGCTTTACCGATCAAACATCAAGTCGGTGTCGCATCAACATCAACAACAAAAATTCTCTGCTAATAGCTAGAGGCGAACTACAGTCCAAAAGTGAGACATTTTGTTCAAGTTATCGGAGTAGAAAGAGTTATGGGGCTTTTTGACCAAATTATCAATGCCTTAGACAGTCCAGATCGCGAAGCGACTCCCGGACAGATGGATAATATTTTTGGCACGGTGCAGCAGGTAGGCAATAATTATGGTGCCGACCCGTCAGCAGTGCAATCTACAATGTCCCTTGTAGGTAACTACGTGCGCTCTGCTCTACAACAGAAGCAAGCTACCGAAGGCCCTCAACAAGCGCAAGCCCTTGTCAATCAATATGGCGGCACTTCTCCCAATCCTCAAGCTGTTGATGCGCTTTTTGGTTTTTCTCAAGTGCCGCAAATCGTGCAAGTCATTGCTCAAAGAACCGGCTTGAATCCGGCGATGATTCAACAGATGTTGCCGATTCTCGTTCCCCTGGTGTTAAATCTTCTAAAAACTGGCTCCAGCGCTCAAAATCCGCACGGGTCGAATCCAGTTCTGAATACTTTCTTAGATGCCGACCGCGATGGCGATGTTGATATTGCTGATGCGATGCAGTTAGCAGCTCGCCATCTGGGTAGATAAAGCAGGGAATGGGTAATGGGTATCCCATTACTCATTACCCATTATTAATATCTAACCGCTCAACCCCCTCAATTTCCAAAATCAAATCGGCACCATAGACTTTGGAAGGCGTCTGAAAGCCGACACTCACCTGTCCGGCAAGCACCTTAGTAACAATAGCCAGCGCCGTCAGTGCTGTGAGCGTATAGCCTTCTGGACATTGCAGTCGGGATACCTTAGTTGCGCCATCATCTGACACCTCTCCCCACAATCTAGTTTTCCCCTGTTGCCTCTGTGCATCGGTTGGTCCTGGTGGTTGAGCTTGGATTAGACGTTTCTGTAAGCTTTGCATGGGTGGTGACCCCAATAACCAACCCAAATATCTACTTGCGACTAGCGCCCAGTAAGTGGAGGGAGGGGTTGCCATATAAACTTCAATATTGGGAATCCCTGTGCTGTAGAAAGCGGTAGACACATCTCCCCAAGGAAGTGTGGTGCCTAAAACAGGGCCTTCTCCAAAGTCGATGGTTCGAGTTTTCCAAGCAGTCGGAACCGGAGTCAGAACGCCACCCCGCCGCACTAAGCCTCCTTGCTTCTGAGCTTCCACGATTGTTGTGGCAGTTCCCCGCGATGTCTGACCGGCGGTGAAAGCCAGCGACAGACTTGTTGCTGAAGGCAGCTGTCTCTTGAGATGAGCCGCGAGACAGTCAGAAGGAACGACATCAAAACCGACGCCGGGAAGCAGCATTACGCCTGCTTTTGTTGCCTCAGCATCTTTGGCAGCGATCGCCTCGAATACTGCCACCTCTCCGGTAATATCCAGATAATGGGTTTTTGTCCGCAGGCACCCTTCAACCATTGGCTTAGACGTGCGCGAGAATGGCCCTGCACAGTGGAGTACCGCTGTGACATCGTTCAGTGCTGCATCCACAGTGGACTCATCTTCTAGGCTAAAGGCGCGGTGTTCTAAACCAAGCGATGTCGCTAACGGCTGCAACTTTTCAGAATTGCGTCCTGCCAGAATCGGGCGTAACCCTTGCCGCACTGCCAATCGCGCAATCAGGGTTCCGGTATAGCCATTCGCACCGTATAACAAAAAGTTTGAGGACATTAGTACAGAAGTTACGACACAGCAGAGATAGAAAGCGATCGCTCTTTTTATCCCGCTTTGTCAATTGAGGGTATAACAGTCGAGCGACTGCATACTTACTATTGTCCGCTTGGGAGTGTTTTCTTCAATACGGCAAAAGGTACAGGTAAGATGACAGAATGTTTGCTTGGCTTTGCTTCCCACCCTAGGATAGCTATGGCACTGATTCAATCGTCTCGCCCCTGAAACTATGTTGGCTGCAATTTTATTTGACTTGGATGGGACTCTGGTAAATACTGACCGAATCCATTACAAATCTTGGCAGGATATTTTAAAACAATACGATATTGATATTGACGAAAATTTTTACCAAAACCGGATTAGCGGACGCCTTAATCCAGTTATTATCCAAGATATTCTCCCTCAGTTATCCTTATCAGAAGGCGAACAACTCGCTGAAGCGAAAGAAGCTTATTTCCGAGAATTATCACCAGAACTTAAACCCCTGGCTGGACTTTCTAAAATTTTGGCATGGACAGAAGAATTAAAGTTGCAACGAGCAGTTGTCACAAATGCACCGCGTAAAAATGTCTACTTCATGCTAGAAGCTTTGGGTTTGGCAGATGCCTTCGCCACCGTTGTTTTAGCAGAAGAAGCGATCGCGGGCAAACCCGATCCGGCTCCCTATCAACTGGCGTTAGATTATTTTGGTATTAAAGCGAAACAAGCGATCGCTTTTGAGGACTCTCCCTCCGGCATTCGTTCATCGGTAGGCGCAGGCATTGTGACAATTGGCATTGCCTCAACCTACGACCCCAAAGTTCTCTGCGACTGCGGAGCAATTTTTGCAGTGCCTGATTTCACCTCTCCGCAGTTGTGGACGTGGCTAGATTCTCCCGCAAAAAACGATCCCGATCCTAATTGAATTTATTAACGCTACACTTTCTTCGCTATAAAGCACTGAGGACGAGTAAGAAGAGATCTCTCCGATTTTATGAATGAATTAGGATTGCGATATTTATATTTCTGTGGATGTACAGTTTGATTTTTGTAGAGGTAGGTTTGATAGCCAAAGACCTAATTTGCCCCTAAAATTGGGATAAAGCCGCCCTCCGCCACTTAGGAAAGGATAATGTGTAAATTCTAGGCGATCAGGATCTAAATAGCGCTGCTTAGTTTTACAATGAATTGGCGAAATCTGATAGCTCAAAGTCAAAAAATCAATGGGACCCTCTCTCAAGCTTCCTCAAAAAATTATGCTACTTGGTTCGGGAGAACTAGGCAAAGAATTTGTCATTGCTGCTCAACGTCTGGGCAACCATGTCATTGCAGTGGATCGCTATCATAATGCTCCAGCAATGCAAGTAGCTGATGAATTTGAAGTAATTTCTATGCTCAGTGCTGATGACCTAGAAGCCGTCGTGCAAAAACATCAGCCAAATTTAATTATTCCGGAAATTGAAGCGATTAGGACGGAGAAACTGATTGAATTTGAAAAGAGAGGGTTTACAGTCATTCCAACTGCTACTGCTACCCATTACACGATGAATCGAGACCGAATTAGAGAACTTGCCCATCAGCAATTAGGACTTAGAACTGCTAAATATGCGTATGCAACAACGCTGGAGGAATTTATTGATGCTTGTGACAAAATTGGGTTTCCCAATGTCGTGAAACCTGTGATGTCATCCTCTGGAAAAGGTCAATCGGTTGTCCATTCGAGCGATGAGGTTGAAGCGGCATGGAAGTATGCGATTGAAGGATCTAGAGGAGATACTCAAAAGGTTATTGTCGAAGAGTTCATTCCTTTTGAATTAGAAATAACCTTGCTAACCATTAAGCAGTGGAATGCTCCGACTATTTTCTGCCCTCCTATTGGTCATCGTCAAGAAAGAGGGGATTATCAAGAATCTTGGCAACCCGCAAAAATGCCAGAAAAATTGCTTTTGGAAGCACAGGCGATCGCGCAAAAAGTTACTGATGCTTTGGGAGGCGCTGGAATCTTCGGGGTGGAGTTCTTTATTACCAAGGATTCTGTAATTTTTTCCGAACTTTCTCCCAGACCTCATGATACGGGAATGGTGACATTAATTTCTCAAAACTTGAATGAATTTGAATTGCATCTAAGAGCGGTTTTAGGCTTACCAATTCCTAAAATAGAACTATTAGGGGATTCAGCAAGTGCAGTAATTCTGGCAAGTAAACATTCAAATTCAATCGCTTTTATGGAGGTGCAAGAGGCTTTATCTGAACCGAATGTAGATATCCGGTTATTTGGAAAGCCAAATTCTCGCCCTAACCGCAGAATGGGAGTCGCTTTGGCGAAAGCAAGTAATGTCCAAGAGGCGCGGAATAAAGCGACTAAAGCCGCTAGCAAGATTAAAATTGTTAATCAAGACGATCATTATTGATGCTTGATTATTAGAAATCCCCCAACCCCCCTTTTTAAGGGGGGCTAGGATAAGATTCTACCTTTTGCCAAAGAATATAGGGTGGAGCAAATATTTTGTCTTTAAATATGAGAATTGTATTAATAGGTAAATTAGAATTCAGGAGTTAGTCAAGTTGAACGAGCTTATCTTTTCTGATATTCAAAACCATTGGGCGCAAGAGTGTATCAAACAACTACATGAACGAAATCTAATTAGCGGCTATCCAGATGGTACCTTCCGTCCGAATGCACAGGTGACGCGGGCAGAGTTTGCGGCGCTGGTGCGAAAAGCGTTTCCCAATACTGTCCCGATTCGGAATGCGATTAACTTTGTGGATGTACCTTCAAGTCATTGGGCTTATCAGGCGATTCAAATTGTTTATCGGGCTGGTTTTTTGTCTGGCTATCCAGATCGCACATTTAAGCCCAGTCAGGCGATTCCGCGAGTGCAAGCTTTTGTAGCTTTGGCATCCGGGTTGAAGTATGGCGCTACCACAAATCCTAGCGAGATATTAAAGAAGTATTTTGAGGATGCGGCGCAGATTCCCAATTATGCAATTGGCGCGATCGCGTCTGCAACCGAAAAATATCTTGTCGTTAATTATCCGAATGTCCGACGCTTTAACCCCAATCAGAATGCCACGAGAGGCGAGATTGCGGCTTTGATTTGTCGCGCTTTGAGTATTCCTGGCGTGCCCTTGCAGTATATTCCAGGGATGGAATTTGTGGTGATTCAACCGCAATTTGATGAAGCTGAAGCTTTTTCGGAAGGATTGGCACGAGTCAAAATTGCTGACAAGTGGGGTTATATCGATAAAACAGGTAAACTCGTAATCTCGCCACAATTTGATGAAGCGGATGCTTTTTCTGAAGGAGTGGCACTGGTTAGACAATACGCGCCAAAGAGGCAGTAATGGAAACTCGCGGTGTCTGGATTACCACGACAGATAGCAAAGTCCTGAATTCTCGGCAAAACATTGCTGCGGCGATGGATTTCCTCGCTCAAACTGGGTTCAATGTGGTTTTTCCTGTTATTTGGAATAGTGCCTTTACGCTATATCCCAGTAAAGTGATGCGAGACAATTTTGGGGTCGAAATTGATCCGCGATATCGCGATCGCGATCCCTTAGCTGAAATGGTAACTGAGGCGCGTCGAGTTGGACTTGCGGTGATTCCCTGGTTTGAATACGGATTCGCCGCTTCTTACAATCAAAATGGCGGGCATATTCTAGCGAAAAAACCTGATTGGGGTGCCCGCGATAACAGCGGGAATTTAGTTAAAAAGAACAGTTTCGAGTGGATGAATGCTCTTGATTCTGAAGTGCAGGAATTCTTACTCAATTTAGTGCTAGAAGTTGTCAAAAACTACGAGATTAGCGGCATTCAAGGGGACGATCGCCTGCCTGCACTTCCAAGCGAAGGGGGCTACGATCGACGAACCAGCGATCGCTACTTTCAGCAGTTCCTCCAAAATCCTCCGCAAAACCCAAAAGATCCGCAATGGCTTCAGTGGCGTGCGGATATTCTCACCGATTTTTTAACTCGTCTCTACCAAGAAGTCATTAATATTAAGCCAGACTTGCTGATTTCACTGGCACCGAGTCCCCACGGTTGGGCACTTCAGGAATATCTGCAAGATCCCAAAGCTTGGAGCGATCGCGGGTTAGTTGATATGATGCATCCACAGTTGTATCGCCGCGATTTCTCTAGTTACAAACAACTGGTTGATAGTCTTGTCGCCCAGCAATTTACCGCCGCACAACTACCAACCCTGATACCCGGTATTTTACTCAAAGTCGGTGGATATCGCATCAGCGCCGAATACTTGTTGCAAGCGATCGCTTACAATCGCTTTCGTGGCATCCAAGGCGAAGTTTTCTTCTTCTACGAAGGTCTGCGAGAAGACAACGACGCCTTAGCCAAAGCCTTGCGTTCTGGCCCCTACTCCCAGCCTGAACCCTTTAATCCCTCACCATTAAAACAGCTTGGCTTTACCAGTCGGAGAATTGGCGGCAAATATAGCTATATCGACACGACCGGAAAAAGTGTCAGCCAGCCGCAATTTGACTGGGTGGATTCTTTTCATAGCGGGTTGGCGCGAGTCAAAATGGGCTATAAATGGAGCTTTATTGATAATACTGGAAAATTGATTAGCCGATTCCAATTTGATAGCGCTGAGTATTTTAGAGAAGGGATGGCAGCGATAAAAATTGGTAGCAAATATGGTTATCTCGATAATACGGGGAAACTCGTCGTTCCGCTGCAATTTGATGAAGCTAAGTCTTTTTCAGAAGGGTTGGCAGCAGTCAAGATAGAGAACAAGTGGGGCTACATCGATCGGAGGAACACTAAGGCGCTAGATGCTCCTCAGGGTTGGATCAACAACTTTCTGCTTCGCTTCCAAACTATTTTTAATCCAAACACCCTCACAATTCCTCCGCAATTTGATAGCGCTGATGCCTTTTCGGAAGGAATGGCACGCATTGGTGTTGGTGGAAAATATGGTTATATTGACACGACGGGAAAGCTGGTAATATTGCCACAATTTGAGGACGCTAAATCTTTTTCAGAAAAATTAGCAGCGGTAAAACTTGCTGGGAAATGGCAGTATATCGATAAAACTGGGAAGGTGGTAATTTTGCCGCAATTTGAGGATGCTGAGTCTTTTGTAGAAGGGCTAGCAGCAGTCAAAATTGCTGGCAAGTGGGGCTATATTAACAAGATAGGAAAGCTGGTCATTCCTACAGAATTTGACAACGCGCAATCCTTTTCCCAAGGATTGGCGCTGGTTAATATTGGTGGATCGTGGCGTTCCGGTGAGAATGGGGAATTGTCTTTCAGCGGCGGGAAGTGGGGCTACATTCGGAATGTGCTGTCTTGAAGGGCTGAGGGCTGTAAGGGTGAGTTTCCCGGTCGTTACTGAGTTGCGGGTGGCAAACGCGATCGCACAGACTGAGCAAAGTCCTCGCGTCCAATCTCCAATTGTGGTGGAACGCCGTTGGGATAGGTTTGAGAGATCAAAGCCTGTAGTTTTTGAATTCGGTTCTCAGGGTTGGGGTGGGTGCTGAAGAACTCCGGAGATGCACCGCCACTCCTCGCACTCGCCAGAATCTGCATCACTTCGACACTGGCTTTAGGGTTGTATCCAGCTTGCGCCATAAACTGAACGCCAAGGCGATCGCTTTCTAGTTCGTCCTCCCGTCCGTAGCGCAGATTGACAATCTGGTTCACTGCCTGGGCAATCACTTGTGCCTGCCGACCGCCACCTTGGTCATCACTCGCCGCGACTCCAACTGCTGTCACCAGTGCTGTACCGAGTTGCTGCTTTGCCAAGCGTTCCGCCCCGTGTCGTCCCACAACGTGCCCGACCTCGTGCCCCAACACAGACGCCAGTTGTGCTTCAGAAGAAAGACGACGCAGCAAACCCGCAGTAATAAAAATTTGTCCTCCCGGCAACGCGAAGGCATTAATCGTTTGAGGGTCGCGCAGCAGATGAAATTCAAAGGGATAGCCGGAAGTCTTCGCCTTTGACTCCTGCACTACCTCATTTCCTACTTTGTCAATATAGTTTTGTAGCGCCGGATCTGGGTACAGACCGCCAAATTTCGCCGCCATTTGCGATCGCGCTTGCAGTCCTAGGACGACTTCCTCCTTTGGCGAAAGTTGCACCCGCTGCTTTTCCCCAGTTACCGGGTTCTCGACTGTCGTAGTGCAGTAACTAACTAACCCAAATAGCATAAGTAACAGTGCAATTCCCAGCCGGATCAGCGCTCTCACTGCTTATTCCCCCGATTTATTCGTCCGGAGATTATCATACTGCTCGGCAATCTAACATCAGTCCGAAGGATGCTTTATTTAATTTTTTTGTAGGATAAAGGCAATTCTAGAGCTTGAACCTAAGCGTTTATCTTCTTTTACCCCAATGTTAAATATTATTAATTGGCTGGAAAGTTCGGTGCAATCATATAGAGGAATTAGCGCTGTAGGAACCTGAACGTGAAAAGAATACCGTTTGCCTATCTTTTGGGGTAAAGACACTTATATCGTGTGGCAGATAGGATTGCTCTATTTGAACTGTTAATCTGTAAATGTAAAGAAGAGACTATTAAGGAATCAGAACCATGAACATTATTGCTTGGATCGTTTTAGGTCTGATTGCTGGTGCAATTGCTAAAGCTATTTATCCGGGTCATCAAGGCGGTGGTATTCTAGGAACCATCGTACTAGGTATCATTGGAGCTTTCGTAGGCGGTAGTATCGGTACTTTCCTGCAAACGGGGACTCTACAATTAGCAGCTTCTAGCTTGAGCATTCCTGGAATCATTGTCGCTGTTTTAGGCGCAATTGTTGCAGTCTTCCTGTGGAACTTACTCACTCGCCGCGCCGCTTAAGTAGCGCTACATCTGCCACTTCGTTCGGCAGATTCACAATGCTCAATCTGCGATCGCAGCTCTTGGGCAAGTCTTGGGCAACTGATTAATTTTCAAGGAAGTGAAAATTGCGTTGTAATAGACGACAGGTAAGTAGTATACGCCTCGTCAGTAGGGGAGTATCATAGACTCCCCTACACTTTCAATGCAATGAGATCGAGGAACGCGATCGCTTGGAGCAAGATTGATATTTTTTGATTGAAGTATGATTCGGGAATTCTCAATCTTGCTATACATAGTTATTTTATGGCTTTGAAAATAGCTTTAAAATAATTGCCAGAGCCTTGCATCTACCATTCGTATAAAAGTTCAAGATAAAAATTGAAGTGTGAAACCGCAGGCTGCAACTATAGTCCTGCGAACCATTCATAACCTTTATCTTCCCAATAGCCTTTATAAGGTAACAAATCGCTAACTAGCGTAATGCTTGTCACCCATTTGCTTTGCTTGTATCCGAGTTTAATCGGGGAAGCTAGACGTAGAGGGGCACCATTCCCAACCGATAAAGGTTGACCATTTTTTTGATACGCCATGAGAGTTTGGGGATGCAACGCAGAAGCAATATCCCAACTTTCGTAATAACCATCCGCCGACTTAAAGTAAGCATAGCGGACATTCGCTTTTGGTTGCGCCAGAGATACAATTTCCCGCAGTTGGATTCCCCCCCACTGCACAATTGCCGCCCAACCTTCGACGCAGACATGGCGAATTGTCATTGAGGATAAAGGCATTTGCTGAAGATCCGCCATACTAAGACTCAAAGGATTATTAACCTCGCCATTTACATTTAGGCGAAACGCAACAGGATCTATTTGTGGCGTAAAGTCAAATGTATTAATAATTAAAGCATCTGGCTCAATCTGGCTAGCAGGAAATTCAGGTACAGGTTTTTGCGGATTTAGCAGTAACTCTTCAACACTTTGGTTGAGGGGTTCAAAAGCTTTACCTGCAATCCCCTCAAACACGCTGAACGCACAACCCCCCAGAAGTAAGCTAATACTAGAAAGTCCTGAGAATTGCAGAAATCTGCGACGGGGAACTTGAATCAAGTTCATAAAATATCTCTACTAAAATATTCAATAACTTAAATAGCAACCTCCTCCTTTAAGAGTTCCTGTAAGAAACCCAGTGAACTCATTTTAAAGAAGGAAACTAGATTGATAATGAGCTTTAGGATTGTTGTAATCCAACCTACAGCTCATTATAAAATACCGCTACCAGAACATAGAATCAATTAAACGAGAACCTCCTACTTTAAGAGCTAGCCAAGAGTGAACCATTGCAAAGAGTATGACAGTTGGCACACTCATAAAGTGAACAATTCGCAATGCTTGCCAATCGCCAAATAAATCAACAATCCAGTGAAATTGAGCTGGTTTATACATTCCCAGTCCGCTTAGCAAAGCGAGCAGTAAAATCGGAATAATCGCGGTGTAAGCAATTCGATGCCAAGCATAAGCAATGCGCTTGGGGTTGTGGCTCAATTGCAGTGCCTTCACATCCTTCTCACCTACAAATCGATGCTTCCAGCGCCGAGTTATCAAAATATAAATCCCGTACCAAACTAAATTTAGAGCAAATAGCCACATGGCAGCAAAATGCCAGTGTCTACCTCCAGCAAGCCAGCCGCCTAGCAAAAACAAGGGTGGAAAATGCCAACCACCGCGTCCGCCAAAAACCGGATTAGCATTGTAAATCTGTAGTCCGCTGGTAATCATTAAAAGCAAGCTAATAATGTTGATCCAGTGAAATGATTTTACCGCCAAAGCTTGTGTCGGTAGCAGTGGGGGGCGAGGTGTTTGGGAGGAAATAGACGAACTCATAGATTTATAAGTATAAATTTATCTTTTTTTGATTTCATCTTAAACACTATCTTCTCACATCAAAACTCAAAACTCTTCTTACCAATTTTCTATTCAAACCGTTTCTCCTTTTACTGGCACTAAATAACACCCAGTAATTTTCCATTTACCCTGAGATTGCTTTTTCATCAGATAAAGTGCCCTGATCAAATTCCCATCTCGATCGAGTAGAAGCACTTGCTGAGCTGGGAATCCTTCAATTGTGGTCAGGTTCTCAAACATCACGGAACGAGGACGATGAACTGGTTGATAAGCAGCCTTCACCATCCTTAAAAAGTTGTCTGGCGTCCCGAATTGAGCTTGAATTTCTGCGCTAGCAAAGGAGAAAGCTCCTTCAGCATCGTCTTTCTGAAATGCTTCCAGTTGGTTAGAAATCACAGAACGGATAATCAGGCGATCGCTATCAGTTACTTCCATTTGTTGAGCTTTAACAGGTAAGGTGAGCGGTAAAAAAGCCAGCAAGAATTTCAGGAAACAACGGACGCAACACATCTGAAAATTATTTTGACTTATCGGAGATTTTAATCTGGATTAGCAAGCCGGATTGGAATGAGCCAAGAACTCCGTTAGGGTCAATCAACCAGATTTAATCTGAGACAATCTATCTTGCATTTCTACATCCACCGACACCGAGCGAATTTTGCGCCCGATTGCTGGAGGCTGTCGCAGTTCGCACCGGAGATCCGCAACTAATTCGCACAAGTGTTGCGCTATGTCCCGATCCAATGGCGTCTCTGGTTGAAAGCTATGTTCAATCTGACGAGCTAGTTGAGAACCCCACGGAAAGCCAAACATCCCTAAAGAACCCGCTAGCTTGTGAGCTGCCCAAACTGCTCGGTGGCGCTGTTCCAACCCCAATTCGTCTCTCAATAAGGCAGTCGTTGCCTCCTCAACAACATCTATCCGAGAGATAATCTCTCCTTGCAAGCGCTCCCAAACTTTCATCACTGCTGCCTGCGTTTGAGCAAGCGTCGGCGGCTGGTGTAGGGCGGAGGATACCGCTTGTGTTGGAGGATGAGATTGAGCTGGCTTGAGGCGATATCCTAGCCCATAAACCGTCTCAATCAGATCGGTGGGAGCGCCCGCGGCTCTCAATTTTTGCCGCAACCCTTTAATGTGAGATCGGACGGTTTCTTCAGCGGGTGGTTGCTCAAACGACCACAGGTGTTCCAGAAGCTCGCTGCGGCTAAAAACTTGATTCGGACAGCGCACAAACAGTTCTAGTAGCGCATACTGTTTGGGGGTAAGATGCAAGTTTTTCCCTTCATAGCGTCCCTCTAAGGTAGGCGGGTCAAGACCTAGGCTGCCATTCTTCAGAATTGGCGGCTTTAATAAACAGCAATGACACAGGAGAGTGCGGACACGAGCCGCTACTTCTTCTAAATCAAAGGGTTTGAGGACATAATCATCCGCACCAGCATCCAGCGCAATGACTTTATCGCCATCAATTTCATGGGCAGCGTATAAAAGAATCGGCATCAACCGCCCTAAAGAACGTAGCCGCTGACAAAGACTGATGCCATCCAGTGTGGGGAGCATCACATCTAGCAAAATTAAGTCATAAGTACCAGCCCGTGCGAATTGCCAGCCTGCTTGCCCATCGGCTGCCCGGTCAATTATATAATTGCGATCGCTGAGGGTTTTGGTGAGAGCTTGTGCCAAACGCTCATCATCTTCCACTAGCAGAATGTTCACTTTGAGATTTCCCCTAATCCTGATTCGCTTCCCGTCAAGCACTGGCGACAGACGCCCGCAGGCATTTTCTACATATATCAATTAATTTGTCAATAGTGTTTTAAAAAATAAGCATTTCTATGAAGTTATTTAAACTAAGTTTGCCTGATATTAAAGATAAAAGCAAAAAAGCAAATAGGAATCATCACAATTTGCCTTCTGCTGGCAGCAGTAACCGTAGCAGTGAAGCATCTTTTGAAATTGGCAATTGCGGTGGGTTTTAGAAAGATTTTTAAGTACGACAATCACTAACGATGGCTGTCTCTGCAACAATAACATCTAGCAATTTTTCGTTGTGCTATTCGATTCATCTTGGGTTCGCAATTCAAGGCAAATTGCGATCGCTAATTTCCGCTAACTTCTAACTAAACAACCGCGCCACAGGACAAGTAAAACCGGGAAGCAAGGGTGAGGTGAGTTCATCGCTGGCAAACAATGTTGCTGTTAGTACCAATGTTGCCCCCTCTCGTCGATAAATCTGAATTTGCTGCAAACGCCAATCAACTATCCAGTATTCCCTGGCTCCCTGCGATGCGTAGAGTTTCAGTTTCACCTGTCTATCTCTGCGTTCATTCTCCTCGCCTGGAGATAGCACCTCAACTACCAACTCTGGCGCTGCGGTTAAATGCCCTGCATCATCTAACACAGCAGCTAATCGTTCCTTGCTTGCCCAAACTACGTCAGGAATCACGTTATCAACATCCGTAAAAATGATGCCAGCACCACTTGCAGATTCTCCTAAACCAGTCTGCCGCGACCAAAGATTCAACTCTGTACAAACATTGCTACATACTCTTTGATGGCCCCAGTGTGGTGCGCGTGTCACAAATAATTCTCCATCCACAATCTCATAGCGATTCCCGTTATCTGGCAACAACTCCAGATCGGCAACTGTCCAACGGACTCGATCCGTAGTGGTCTGACTCATCAGGCACTCCTTGAGCGTGTTACTCCATTTTATTAGTGCAAGGACTGAGAACTAAATTGTAGTCCTCAGTCCCCAAAGAGAGTGCGCTACGCTAACACTCCTTAGTTCTATTTTCAGATGCAGGCTTTAGCCGCGCAGATGGGCGGCGTTTTCCACCAGCTGCTGTTGCAGGTTGGCGGGTACCGGCTTGTTGGAGGCGAACTCCATTGAGAAGTTAGCTTGACCGGAAGAAAGCGATCGCAACTGTGCGGAATAACCAAACATCTCCACGAACGGTACTTCAGCACGGATAACGGCGTAATTTTCCATCGTCTCAGAAACCAGCAGGACGCCGCGACGAGACGAGAGATCGCCCTGGACTCTCCCCACAAACTCGTTCGGTGTCTCCACTTCCACGAGCATAATCGGTTCGAGGATGACAGGTATTGCTTTGGCAAAGGCTTGCTTGAGGGCAAGACTCGCCGCAGTTCGGAACGCCATTTCCGAAGAGTCAATTGCGTGGTAAGAACCCGCTTCTACTATCGCTTTGACACCAACAATCGGATAACCGATGAGATGTCCGCTAGCGATCGCTTCGCGGAAACCTTTCTCGCAAGCGGGAATGAATTCTTTGGGAATTGCACCACCAACCACCCGATTCTCGAACGCAAACGGTTGTTCGCAAGGTTCAATCCGACCGATAACATGAGCATATTGACCGGGGCCACCGCCTTGCTTCTTGAGCCTGTAGTCGAAGGTTGCCGACTGGGTAACGGTTTCGCGGTAAGCTACGGCGGGCGCACCGACGTTAACTTCGGCGTTGTATTCCCGCTTCATGCGTTCGATGTAGATTTCTAGATGCAGTTCGCCCATCCCCGAAATCAGGGTTTCCTTGGACTCCGGATCGATGCTGACGCGGAAGGTAGGATCTTCCCGTGTAAAGCGATTGAGCGCTTTCGACATTTGAGCGGCATCTTCCCGTTTCTTGGGTGCGATCGCTAGCGTCATTACGGGTTCTGGCACAAATATTCCCTCCAAAGAGAGGTTCGTTCCTTCCGAGCAGAACGTATCGCCAGAAGCGCAGTCTACACCCAGCAGAGCTACAATGTCTCCTGCGGCGGCACTTTCTACCTCCTCGCGTTTGTTCGCGTGCATGCGTACAATTTGGCTCACTAGCACCCGTTGGTTGGTGCGAGTGTTGTAGATGCGTTGTCCCTGGCGCAGCGTCCCGGAATAGAGGCGGGTATAAGTCAGTTGTCCATACTCATCTTTGGCAATTTTGAAAGCCAAGGCAACCAGTGCGACTTCCGTGTCTGGATAGACATGAATCGGCTCATTGGTCGGAATCGCGATCGCTTTCACCACTTCTCTATCGACAGGTGACGGCAAGTAAAGAGCAACAGCATCTAAGAGGTTTTGAACCCCCTTATTTTTGAAAGCAGAACCCATCAGAACTGGAGTTAATTGCAAGCTTAAAGTTGCCCGACGCAGGGTTTCCCAAATCATTTCTTTGGGAATTTCCTCGCTCTCAAGTAGCATCTCCATCATCGGTTCGGAGAACATAGAGAGTTGATCGAGCATCTTTTCTCGTGCTTCTTTTGCCTCATCCCGTAAGTGTTCGGGAATCGACTCAATAACGCGAATTTCGCCTTTTTCTCCAGCAAAATAGTTTGCCGTCATTTCAACCAAATCAATGACGCCTTCAAACTTATCCTCGCTGCCGATAGGATACTGAAGCAGTACCGGGTTCAAACCGAGTTTTTCTCGCAGCGATCGCACGACTCGGAATGGATTTGCACCTGTCCGATCCATCTTATTAATGAAGGCAATACGCGGCACTCGGTATCGCTTCATCTGCCTATCTACGGTGATAGATTGCGATTGCACACCAGCAACCGCGCAAAGCACCATAATCGCACCATCAAGAACCCGCAATGCACGTTCAACTTCAATCGTGAAATCTACGTGTCCCGGAGTATCAATCAGGTTAATCTGCGTATCATTCCATACACAAGTTGTCGCGGCTGAAGTGATGGTAATGCCTTTTTGTTGCTCTAACTCCATGTAGTCCAACGTCGCGCGATCGCTACCTCCCCGAACTTCGCCAATCTTGTAAATTTTGCCCGTGTAGTACAGAATCCGCTCGCTGAGGGTTGTTTTACCAGAGTCGATGTGAGCAGAAATTCCAATATTACGGATGCGCGTTCGGGGAATCATAGGACAAATACTCTGCCTTATTAGAGCCATGAAAAGACGTTTGCCACTTGTGCGGCAATATTTATACTACATATATACTACAGAAATGTCAAGGTATGGAAAGGTAGAGCGATCGCTTCTTTTGTTCCAAATATAAGTGAGTCAGCGCGATCGCGTAGTATTGGCTAAGCAAAGGGTGTAGATGCCGAAAAACAGGAATTATCTGGATAAGCTCTCCAGAGCGATCGCATTCTCCCCCTTTGCAAACTCGCTCAAAGTATAAAAAAGCTGACCTGTAATTTTGGTCAGCTCATAAGATTAGATTTAGCGCCAAATCTTAAGTCCAGTAGAGAATGCGACCTTGGGGAAAGCGCTTAGTAATCTCACCTTCAAAAAAGCGCCGTAGGGTCTTCATCGTGTCAGTGTCATAAACATACTTGGTGCCGCCAAACTTGTTACGCTTAACAGTGCGTGTTTCTTCATCCATGTCCAGCTTTGATTGGGGATACCAAGTTTGCAAAACCTCTTTTGAGCCAGGTGTGAAGCGATGGGAAATCAACTCGAAAGTCAGGTCACAATCGAAATCGAGTGCTTCGCTAATCGAGTCAAGCAAACGAGTGTAGTGTGTCTCCCAATCCTCGATAGACATAATTGGCGCAATCACTAAACCCACTGGATACCCACCACCACCAGAAGATCGAGGTAAAGCTAACCGCCGCAAAGCTTGAAGCCGGGAAGCTACCGACGCTGTACCGCCTTCAAAGCGACGAGACACTGGATCGGCATTCACACTGATTCGACAACGGGTGTGACCATTGTGGGGTAAATCGAGTAATTCATCCACCGCATCGAACTTGGAAACCCAACGCAGATATCCGTTCGTCCTCGTCCCAAAATAGCGGATACATTCTGCAAGGCTGCCGGTTAAATGCTCAATACCCAGAGGGTCGGTGTAGCAGCTAACCTCAAAACTTGTGGCGTCGCTTCCTTCGTAAGCTGCCAGATTCTCTAATATCTGGGGCAAGTTCGCAAAGACGCGAATCACGGGTGGCCCTGATAAACTACCAGCTAAATAACAGTATTGACAGTGTGCTGGACAGCCTTCCGCGATGTGAAATTGCCAGTCAGCCGATGGAGGGATGGGGCTGAGTTTAAAGGAACTAGGCGGTGCGGTGACGACGGCGAGGGTACGCTTGGCGATGTTGTAGGTATCGCGATCGCTCTCGCCACGCAAACCAGTCAGACGGTTTCGCGCCAATTCTTCGATGGGTAAATTCAGCGACTGGACGCGAGAAAGTATCTGCTGACCGTAAGGTTCTTCTAAAGCAGCGGGTGTGAATAAAACTCGCTCCGGCATCCACAAACGGGTGGATGGCGCTTCTGGAGATGAAATGTTGTTTGCGATCGCGTACATACTGTCAGGTTCTCCGGATTGATCAATTTGGAGCTGAAGTAAGGGGCGATTGCGATCGCCCCTTACCGATGACCTTAATTCTCTAAAACTTGGCGGATACGCCGTTCCAACAGTTCCAGATCCAGACCGCCTTCATCCCGACTAATCCGACGCACCGTTGAGTTAACGTTGCCCAAATCTACCAATAAATCTTGGAGAATTTCTTGCTGTTGACGGGATTGGGTGACTTCACGCGGTTCTTGTACCAGGTCACGAACGATGGTATCTTCAGCCCGCGAGGCAACGATGGGGTCAGCTTCTCCCTGTAGATGAACGAAGGTTCGCCGCCCCGGTCCCCGCTCTTCCTCGATGGGGATAATTGCTGTCACCTGGTCGGATCGCACGTATTTTCCGAATCCTAGATGGACTAAAACCGATGATTGTAGTTTCATTTAGAAGAATGTTTATTTTGTCCCTTACTTCTATTTTAAACGCCTAACAAAAGACCTGAGACCTAGAACTGGAGCGGGTTTTACTCCCTTAAGAGTAGTAGTATCCGGTGGCGATCGCGCGACTTTTTGACACGGCTATCATGGACGACCAAATATCTGTTTACGAAAAAGAGTTATCTGCACCTTGACAAATTAAGATTTTTATGAAATTTTGAGATTACGGTAAGGATGTTGCCTTCAACTTCTTTGCATCCAGACTGCGGCTGCTGAACCGAAGTCTCCTAAACTCTTCACAAAATTGGGGTCACAGTGTGACCCGTAAAGGAACTTATTCATGCAGCCAAAAAATCTGAATAGACTCCTCCGGGCTTTGACCCGTGAGGGACTTGACGTAAGTTACGAAAATAGAACTTACTCTGTTCGCCTAAATAATTCTCTCGACGCACCAGCAGCAGAAGTTCTGCTTCCCGAAGATTTCCCCGTAGAAGCTAAGGCGCTTAAGCAACTAGCAAATCTAGCCAATGTGCGTCATCCTAGCGGGGGTCATGTTTGCAAGTGCTGTGCTACGCCTGACTTTCATCCTGGTGATGCTGGGGTTGCTATTGGCTCAATTTTGGAAACTAAAGGGATGCTAATCCCTGCTGCTGTCGGTTCGGATATCAACTGCGGGATGCGATCGCACGTTGTAGACTTGTCGCTTGAGGAATTTTTGGCAAAGCGCGATCGCTTCGTGGAATTGATGAAAGGCGATTATTTCTTCGGAACTCGCGATGTCACCATGACAGCCAAAACTGCTCGTGCCTTGTTCCAGTACGGGATTCCCGGCTGGTTGGATGCAATGCTAGATTCCCCTATGGGTAGTATTGTCAAGTCTGACTTAGACCAATTGGCGGCGGAATGCGATCGCGTCTACTTAGGCGGTTCCATGAACGGCGATGTCAAGTTTGCACCAGAGGAACTAATTCCAGAAGACGGGTTAGTGCGGGATGGTGGACTAGCTACCATCGGCGGCGGGAACCATTTTGTCGAAATTCAGGTGGTGGAACGGGTAGAAGACAAAGCAACAGCTTACGCCTGGGGAGTCCGAGAAGGACAACTGGCGTTTATGATTCACTCAGGTTCGCGCAACGTGGGGAAGTATATTGGGGGAATGTGGCGCGATCGCGCTAAATCTGTATGGGCTAAAGGTGCAAAATACCCTGAATCTGGTCTTTTTCCCCTCTCAGTTGCAGCAAATCCGGAACTTGTCACCCGTTACCTGCAAGCTGAGGCGACTGCTGCTAATTACGCCTTTATTAATCGGTTGCTGTTGGCGGAACTGTTGCGCCTGCGCCTGCGGGAAGTTTACGGTAATGTCGAGGCTCCCCTCGTCTACGACTTGCCACATAATATTACCCTCAAAGAAGGTGCTGGATGGGTGACTCGCAAAGGTGCTTGTCCCGCCCATCCCGGACAACCTGTGATTATTCCCGGTTCGATGGGTGCTGCATCTTACTTGCTGATTGGCAAAGGAAATCCAAAATTTTTAAGTTCTGCTTCTCATGGTGCGGGAAGGATGCGGTCGCGTTTCGATCTCACCCGCCAAGGTGCAGACCAAACTGAAGCAACTTTGGGCTTAACGGGAGTAGACTGCATCACTTTGCGCGAAGAACGCAGAATCGAAGAAGCACCCGCAGCGTATAAGCCAATTGTGCCTGTAATTGATGCCCAAGTTGAGGAAAAAATGGTTAGCGTAGTGGCAAAGATGAAACCTGTATTGACTTTTAAAGCGTAGGAAAGAATACTGTGGCATTGGAGCGATCGCGGTGTTGGATAACTGCTATACAGTAAGGCGATCGCTCATTTTACCCACTGCTTGCGATCGCTAAGATTCCAACATCTAACACACCAGATAGTTTCTATTTTCCTCTGTTTAGAAGGATGAAGAAGGAACCGCAGAACATAAGGAAGTTGGCATTGCGGGCGATCGCTACAGAAAGATTCGATTTTCTATGGGATATTATCTGCATAATCCTCTCGGAAATTAGAGAGTGCAAGATGATTAAAACTTTGTGGCAACCTCCCCGCCTGCGGACGCCTGAAGAGAACGAAAAAGAACGCCGCGCGACTTGGTTAGAACTCTTTTATGACTTGGTATTTGTGGCAGCGATCGCGGAAGTGGCGCATAATCTCAACGAACACGTCTCGCTGCTGGGTTTTTTGGGTTATATGCTGCTGTTTGTGCCGATTTGGTGGTCTTGGGTTGGGGCGACTTTTTACGCAAGTCGGTTCGATACTGACGACTTAGGACACCGACTGCTGACATTACTGCAAATGATTGCGATCGCAGTGCTGGCAGTAAACGTGCATTACGGCTTAGGAAAAACTTCCGACGGCTTTGCCCTTTCCTACGTAACTGTTCGATGTATTTTAATTTTCCAGTATCTAAGTGCTGGATACTTTGTGGTGGCAGCGCGGAAGTTGACAACTTGGTACGTGATAGGCTTTAGCATCGCCGCCGCCATCTGGCTAATCTCAATTTTTGTCCCAATTCCTTGGCGTTTTTGGCTTTGGGGATTGGGATTTTTGATTGACTTTGGCACACCTCTCACCGCCAGACAGTTGGCTGCCAAGGTGCCGCCGAGCTTTTCACACATCCCAGAACGTTTAGGCTTATTTACGATTATCGTGTTGGGTGAGGCGGTGATTGGCGTAGTCAAAGGCGTTTCTCAGCTGCAATGGGGTATTGCATCTGCCACTGTGGCTGTGCTAGGGATGATAGTTGCTTTTAGCCTGTGGTGGATCTACTTTGACAGCGTGGATGGCTCACCCCTGCGGAGGATGGGAACTGGCAACCTGAACTTTGGTTTAATCTGGCTCTATTCCCATTTACCCCTCGCCATTGGCATTGCTGCTGCTGGTGTAGGTGTGGAACATATTGTCGTGTCCAGCAAAACGGCAGGAGCGTTACCCAGTAACGAACGATGGCTGATCTGCGGCGCTGTGACGATGTGTTTGATAGCCTTGGCGGTGATTCACCTGATTACCTGTACTTTAGGGACAAAGCGACATCGTAAGATTTTAGCCGCCTATCGTTTGGGTTCTGCGGCTTTTATTCTAGTGATTGCGATCGCGGGTGCGGCTTTGTCACCGATTACAGTCGTTAGTTTGGTAGCTTTAGCTTGTGCTGTGCAAGTGGTGCTGGGTTTCCTGACACCCCCTCACGTTCAGCCTGAGGCAAAGTGCTGATCGATACGATAAAGGTATTCAGCCAGCCTCAGGCTTGGGAAAGCGATCGCCCACTTTCCTCAAAATTGCGTGCGATCGCGAGAATTCCAACCTCTAACGCACTCGATAGTTTCTAGCTTCCTCCCTCTAAAGGGATGAAGCAGGAACCGCAGAAGAGGATGAGGCTGGCGCTACGGGCAAACAGCTTAACAATTTATCTTCGATTGCTGAAGGCAGGAACCGCAGAAGAGGATGAGGCTGGCGCTGCGGGCGATCGCTGCCCAATCGATGCCTGGAATATAGGATAATTCCCATATTTTCCTAAAGGTAAGAATTCCATCGTAAACTGCTGGTTTTTTAAAGGCAGCTTTACCTCTTCAGGCTTTTTCTCAGAGATTTGGCAGGAACGAGTGTAATAGCAGACATAAATAAACTTCTCTTTTTTCTGCTCAAGTAACGCCTCGCCCAAAGTTTGTAAATCCTGAGGTTCTTTCGTCAGGAAAAATACTTTTTCAAGTAGGGGTGCTTGGAGAACTTGAGCAACATATTGGTTGGACATCGCGACTACTGTTTCTGGTTGCGATCGCAAGAACTGAATAGCTGGGGAAATGCCTTGATAATTTTTACTGAGATAAGCTGTGCCGGAGTAGGTGTTTTTATAAACCCCAATGATAAAAAGCACCAAGAAAATAACCGTACCTATCTTTTTAATACTTCCTTTCGCCAACCTCCGGACAAATTCAAACTCTTTGATTGCGACTAAGCAAATTAGCGGTACCAAAACCAGCAAAAACCGAGGTCCCCATTGCTTGCCTCCTGCACCAGCCGGAACCATTACCGCAACCGCCACAGTAAATAAGAAACAGGTTGCATAGATAACCGTCATTCCCAAGCTTAGTTTTAGCTTTTGTCGGCTAAATAAACTCACTCCTAAATATAAAATTGCAAATAAGGTTAGGGGAAAATACTCAAACAAGCCAGAACTCATTTGATTAAAATTTGCTACCGCCACTAATAATCTATCGCTTAGGGAGAATTTCTCTACTATCTGAACGGAATGCATTCCTAGAGGATGCTTATAAATCAATGTATTCAGCACAAAGAAGATGGCAATCGTTAAAAATGTGCTGACAACAAAGAGTTCCTTTCTTCTCGCTAAAAACTGAGCTTTTTTTAATTTTAAAAAAGATGCAGCATAAACCAGGACAGCCAAAAACGCGACAATGCCTAGAATTTCTTCTCTAAACCAAACAGATAAGCCAATAAATACCCCACTTAATACAGCATCCTTTTTAGACAACCCTTCTGTCCCCGGTATTAATAAAGTTGCCATTCCGTGAAAGCAAAGCGCTACAGCGAGGCTATGTTCCCAATACATCGCGCTATAGATAGATAAAGGGGAAGCAAAAATTAGGATTGCAAGCGCGATCGCTGTGCTAAAAGCGTTTAATTTCAACCGTCTGCAAGCAAAATAAAAACTTACCCATACAGCCCAAGTTGCAATCAAGGGAACGACGTATAATCCTCTATAGCCGAAAAGCGCTTGGAAAGGTGCGGTAACAAGGGGAAAAGTAAACGGAAAGGTGATGAAGTAGTGCCCAAATCTGTTATAGACAAACGGTTCTTGAAACGGGTATAATCCACTTTGCCAAAGATTCCGAACCCAGTCTTCTACAGGTAAGTTCAGGTCAAAGCGAAACTGCCCGCGGCTAAATTGTTTCGCTAACAAAGCTTTAAGCCCAGCATCTCCACTAAAAAAGACATCATTTGGGAGTTGCGATTGCAAAAACAGTGAAAATAAAACGCCCGCTAGAATAATGAGTAAGGGGAATCTATATTGGTTTATTTTAGCCTTACTATCAGAATCGCTAGGATTAGATGTAACATCTCTCCACGTTTTTGACATATAATTTCTCATTTTTTTATCCCCTCAATTTACAAGCATTAATATTAAATACAAGATTCACAACCGGCTCTCGTTTGGGTAAAGATTCCTTCCATAATTTTTACCAACTATCCCTTTACTTGGGTATTGTAAAAATTGGCTACTTACGTAAAGTCGGGCAATCCTCAAAATAGGTTCGCTATATTTTACGCAATTAGACTGAAATTCTACGACAAAGAATAGGCTATCTTTACTAAATCTTCAAATAATAGCTATTTTTCACCTGAATTTGTAAAGATTAGGTGAAGTGAGGTCTAAACTATACAGAAATGAAATAAAGGCTGAGCCAGCCACTATGGTCGCAACTAATAAAACTAAGTAAAATCTGTAAATTTAGAAACAGTTTTCATCGATAGTCTTCCTAACAAACCGATAATTTAACTAAACTGCCCTCCGGATGCATAGAGAGATAAATTTTGATTCAATGCTTGTACGCAATTCGCTGACACAATAGCTAACTCTTTCTCCAGCCGATTTGCTACCGCGATCATGGGTGTCCGATTATAAAGAATTTCTATTTCATACCATTAAATTGCTCGGTATTTCCCTAAAATTGCTCATTCTAGAAAACAACCTAGAGGCTTGGTGAAAAATTAGGCACAATTTTGAGTTTAGAGCGAATTTCGCTAACCGATAAACCCGTGAAACTGACTGCTGGCGCTACTAGCGAACTCCCAGAAAAAACATTTACTGCCAAAATTGAGAAGAGTGACCTATTTTACCGGGAAGTGCTGTGACGACTAAAACTGTTGATGCCATTCTTGAGGGTGCCCTGGCAGGTGGCGATTTGTCACAAGAAGAGGGAGTTGTACTATTAAAGCAAACCGATCCAGATGTCCAGTCAGCGATTCGGGAAACATCTGACAAGCTGCGACTCAGGCAAGCGGGTGAGACTGTCACCTACGTAATCAATCGCAATATTAACTTCACCAATATCTGCGAACAGCACTGTAGTTTCTGCGCCTTTCGCCGGGATGAAGACGAAGAAGGCGCATTTTGGTTAGAGAGTCCCCAAATTTTGGAAAAAGCGGCTGATGGAGTCCGGCGGGGGGCAACTGAGATTTGTATGCAGGGGGGACTCCATCTTGGGGCAAAAATTAATGGTGCTTCTTTGCCTTATTACCTGCAACTGGTGAAGACAATCAAAGAGGAATTTCCCCAACTGCACCTGCACGCCTTCTCCCCCCAGGAAGTGCAATTTATTGCCAGGGAAGATGGTCTTAGCTACGAGTCGGTGATTGCGGCGCTGCGAGATGCCGGTGTTGGCTCAATGCCGGGAACTGCGGCGGAAGTTTTGAACGATGAAGTGCGGCGCGTCCTTTGTCCGGAAAAGCTGGATACTGCAACTTGGCTAGAAATTGTGGGAACAGCACACAAGTTGGGAATGCCAACCACTAGCACCATGCTTTCCGGTCATATTGAGACCCCAGAACAGCAGATGCAGCATTTAGACAAGTTGCGATCGCTCCAACAAACTGCTGTTACCCAAGGACATCCTGCCCAGATTAGCGAATTTATCCTGTTACCTTTTGTTGGACAAGAAGCTCCTAAACCCCTACGTCGTCGTGTGGGACGAGATCAACCGATTTTGCAAGACGCCTTGTTGTTGACTGCTGTGGCGCGAATTTTTTTAGGAAATTGGATTCCCAACCATCAACCCAGCTGGGTTAAACTCGGTCTCGCGGGTGCGGTGGAAGCCCTGAGATGGGGCTGCAATGACATTGGCGGCACCTTAATGGAGGAGCATATTACGACAATGGCTGGGGCAGTGGGTGGCACCTGCATGGAAGTGGAAACTTTGCAGGAAGCGATTCGTTCATTAGGGCGTCCTTACCAACAACGGGATACACTCTACAGAGTGCTAAAGAGGGACACGGTTGCTGTTCTCTCCTGAGCGGGCAGTTAATATTTGGCTCGACTCAGATCCGGGCGTCAGCGTTGCACAGCATTGGCATCCGAATCAGTCGGTTGTTGCTCAAGATGGCTCGCCCGAATGCGAAAGCTCCTACGACTCTTGACTTGGTTTATGCCTCAGAAAAATCAACGTTCCCTTCTGACTGTGGCAGCTGCCGTGTTGCTGATTGCTGGCGGCGCAGTAACTTACTGGCTGCTGATGCAGCGGAATCTATTTCAGGCTGATGTCCCGGTGGGTGCCGAAATGGTTCCCCAGGATACCTTGCTCGCCGTGTCAGTCTCGACTGATGAAAAGCAATGGCAGCAACTGCGGCAATATGGCACTCCCGCTAGCCAATCCGCATTTGGCAAACAACTCGCCGAACTGGAAAAAAATCTCCTCACTGCTAACGGCTACAACTACCAGCAAGATATCAAGCCTTGGGTGGGTAAAGAAGTCACGATCGCTTTTTTGTCACAGCAGTTACCCCAGAATCCCAATGCTGTCCCGGTTGGTCAACAATCGGTGGTGATGGTATTGCCGATTGAAAATCCTCTGCAAGCAAAGCAAGCGCTAGAAAAATATAGAAACCCGACCTCTAGCAAGTTTGTTGAACGCATTTACAAAGGCATCAAGATTCGAGAAACCCAAGGCAGTCCCGCCCAGAAATTCTCAACGACGCTGCTAGAGCGTTCCTTAATTGTTAGCACCGATCCGAAAGGGACGGAGCGTGTCATTGACGCTTACAAAGGCGGTGCCTCCCTAGCGGATACTCCAGGTTACGCAGAGGCGTTGGGGAAGATTAAAGCGGGTGCGCCGTTTGCCAAAGTGTATTTTAATGTGCCTGTGGCAACAGCAATGGCAGCCACCTATTCAGCGCGATCGCTTTCTCCCCAAAATCTTGCCTCGGTTCAACAAAGGCAGGGAGTCGGCGCGACGGTGACACTGGAACCGGAGGGACTTCTATTTAAAGGAGTGTCTTGGCTGAAGCCGAATAGCGAGACAAAGTATGTGGTGGAAAACAACGCCAAAAGTATGCCTCGACGTCTCCCCGGCAATACTCTGATCGTGACCTCTGGTGGCAATTTGCAGCAGTTGTGGCAAGATTACGTTCAAGGTGCCCAAGCGAATCCGCTGATCCGGGTTAGCCCAGAACAGATGAAAGCCGAGATTCGGTCTAAATTGGGTCAAGATTTAGAGCAAGATTTGCTGCCTTGGATGAAAGGCGAGTTTTCTCTAGCTTTAATTCCCACACCTCCAGGAACTCCCTCGATTTTAGGTGCTGGGGTGGCGTTCCTGGTGCAAACAAGCGATCGCCCTAGAGCTGAAAAATCCCTCAAGCAGCTGGATGAGGTGATGGCACAGCAATATAAGTTTCAGGTACAAGAAACGACGCTCAACGGTCAACCAATCGTCAATTGGACGTCGCAACTCGGTGGCTTAGCCGCCACTCACGGCTGGTTAGATGGTAATGTTGCTTTCCTGACATTAGGGGCACCCGTTGCTAGTACCCTCGTCCCCAAACCCCAAGCGACTTTGGCGGACAGCGAGTTATTCAAACAAGCGATTCCTCAGCAGCTCAATGACAAGAACGGTCTGTTTTTCATTGATGTTGACCGTACCATTAACGCTGGGAATCTGTCGCTCTCGCAAGTCGATCCAAATCAAAAAATCTTTACAAACGCGATACGCTCCATTGGCGTCACGGGTGGCATCAGTAGCGATCGCAGTAGCCGCTTTGATATCTTCGTCAACATGAAGAAAGTTGGAGATCTCAGTCCTTCGCCAAAAGCCAGTCTCTCTCCCAGTCCTAGCCCTTCTCCTTAAAGTTTCGGTTTTCAACCCCAAGGTACGCTAAGGTTCGCGCTAAGGTACGCAAAGCTCAATAATTCCTTTGCGTACCTTGGCAATTGCCTTAGCAGGATGACAGCGTTAAAAAAAATAACAATTAGTTGGCTAAACCTGGGTGATTCTACCAAGCCTCAGAGCGACCAGAACCGATAGGATCAAAGTGGCGCTTGTGTGAGCGACTTAGATAACAATTGCTGGAAAGAATACAAGATGAACCTGGTTGCACTCCAGAATGGGTTAGATAATATCTCCTTCGCCGTCCTGTTTGCGACGATGTTGATGTACTGGATAGGAGCAGCTTTCAATGGCATCCCCTATCTGTGGGCTTTATCGACGGCAGGGATGGCGATCGCAAACCTCTGCATTGCCGCCCTACTGGGCGCACGATGGCTGGACGCAGGCTACTTCCCTTTGAGCAATCTCTATGAATCCCTCTTCTTCCTAGCTTGGGGGATTACCACGATCCATCTGATTGCTGAAAACATGAGCAAAAGCCGCTTAGTAGGCGTCGCCACGTCACCCATTGCAATGGGTATCGCCGCTTTTGCCGCCTTGACATTGCCATCTACGATGCAGTCGTCAGAGCCTTTAGTGCCGGCACTAAAATCCAATTGGCTGATGATGCACGTCAGCGTCATGATGCTCAGTTATGCCGCGCTGATGGTGGGATCGCTGCTTGCGATCGCTTTCTTAGTGGTAAGTGGCGGTCAGAATGTCGAACTCCGAGGCAGTTCTGTCGGAAGCGGCGGATTTCGCAGTAAAAATGACCCGGCACGCCCCTACCGTCTGCAACGCGCCAGCGATTTCGTGCCCCAGCCACAAGGAGCAACCAGCGAGTCATCTTCTGCTGTGGAGCGTATTTTTGAAAGCAATGGCAGCACGAAAACAGCCGTTCTCGATTTAGTGACCTCCCAGCCTTCTCAAGCAGGGGTATCTGAATTACCAACCCTTTCGCCCCAGCGCCTAAGCCTTGCCGAAACCTTAGATAACATCAGCTACCGCATCATCGGTTTGGGATTTCCTCTCCTGACGATTGGAATTATTGCCGGTGCTGTCTGGGCAAATGAAGCTTGGGGTTCTTACTGGAGTTGGGACCCAAAAGAGACTTGGGCACTGATTACCTGGTTGGTATTTGCCGCCTATCTCCATGCCCGCATCACCAAAGGCTGGCAAGGAAGACGACCGGCAATTTTGGCGGCGACAGGCTTTGTTGTCGTCTGGATTTGCTATCTTGGGGTCAATTTACTAGGAAAAGGACTCCACAGCTACGGTTGGTTCTTTTGATCTTTTAGTCAATTTGCGAACGGCTTTTAACAATTCGCTATTCGCCATTCGCAATGGCTGATGACCAATGACCAATAAGGAATAACTCTTTAAACTATCAATTCAACCGGGGGAGATGGTTGTGGATAATCAGTTCGACTCGCTAGCCAAAGGTGAAGTTCTCTCTGTCGATGAGTCGTCCCAAATCTTAATTGGGCACCGCACATTCAGAGTCGGGGAATTCGCAGATGCAATCAGAACGCAATTGGAATATGGTTTAGGCGGCTGGACAGAAGAAAAGGATGGCTGGTTTAGCGACCAAGGCATTCCTTGCGAAGTGCTGAAATTCGGCTCCAACGGCTGGCAAAAGGGGAAAGTCAGATTTAGCTTGGAATTTTGCCCGGAAGATCCGCAGACGCAGCAGTCATCAACCATTGAAGACAGTGAGCCACAAAGGGCACCGATCCCAGCCACCTTGGATGAGGAAGTGTTAGTTGGAGCCGAAGCACCGTTAATCTATGAGGAAGAGTTAATTCTCATAGAAGTGCCAGAATCCGCTTTGGAAGAACTGGAAATGGCACCAGAAGCAGCCTTTGGTGCGGACGATCTGGATCTCACTGGAGAATCAGCCTTTGGTGCGGATGATTTGGAAATGGCACCAGAATCAGCCTTTGGTACGGATGATTTGGAAATGGCACCAGAAGCAACCTTTGGTGCGGATGATTTGGAAATAGCACCAGAATCAGCCTTCGCCGTGGACGAACTGGATCTCACTGGAGAATCAGCCTTTGGTGCGGACGAATTGGATCTCACCGGAGAATCAGCTTTTGGTGCGGATGGACTGGATCTCACCGGAGAATCAGCCTTTGGTGCGGACGAACTGGATCTCACCGGAGAATC
Source organism: Trichocoleus sp. Lan (assembly GCF_039961855.1). Lineage (NCBI taxonomy): Bacteria > Bacillati > Cyanobacteriota > Cyanophyceae > Leptolyngbyales > Trichocoleusaceae > Trichocoleus > Trichocoleus sp. Lan. The sequence continues at coordinate 54,365 of NZ_JAMPKA010000032.1, forward strand.
AGGTTTCGGTGCAAACGATCTGGAATTTCCAGAATTGTCTGAAAAGGAAGAGAACCCATCAGACTCGCTACTCGATGATGTCTGGCAAGACATGAATGAAGCTAGCTGGCGTAACAATCAGTAGGGAAGCCGAAATTGGGCGAGTAATCATCGCTCATCACAAGCTAACTGATATCAGACTCACGAAGAAGGGGCGCTGTTATATGACAGCGCCTCTTTTTCTGTAGTTGATTTAATGAAGGCGCACGCCGCTTTACCTGACAGTTTTAGAACGACTTGGAAAGCGATCGGGGATCTTTATTACCAACAAAATTGAAAATTCAGACCGATAATAGTAAGTCTTCTCCAACTCAAACCTCAAAATCCAATCTCTCCCCCACTGTTAAGCGAGTCCCATTCGCAAAGTCCCAACCCGACTGAGGACGTTTTCCAGCCATCTGTATCTCTCGCAACAGCAACAGTCCATCGCCAGTTTGAACAATTGGGCCAAATCCTTTGGCAATGCTCACCACCTCGCCTGGATGTGCCGAACTAGAGGACAAGGAAGACCCATCCGATAGCGCCTTTAATTCTGGGGCGATTTGCCAGTAAGCCTCTCCTAAAGGGGCAGTGGCGCTGATTTTGAGCGGATTTCCTCGAAATGTCGTCACACAATCCGGGAAAAATCCCCTGACTTGGTTATGTAATGCGATCGCGCTTTTCGACCAATCAAGACAATAATCCGGTTTTTTAATCAGCGGCGCATAAGTCGCCTGCGATTCATCTTGGGGGATTGGTTCAATTTCCTGGCGTTCCAGCTTCAGGAGGGTTTCTACTAATAAATCTGCCCCAATCTCGGAAAGCTTTTGCGCCAAATCTTGAGCATTATCCAACAGTCCAATCGGCGTATTAGCTTTTAGCAGCACTGCCCCCGTATCCATCCCCGCATCCATTAGCATCGTTGCGATCCCCGTTTCTGTCTCGCCATGATAGAGGCACCACTGGATGGGAGCAGCACCCCGATACTTGGGCAAGATCGAGCCGTGTACGTTGATGCAACCCAATTTGGGCATATCTAGAATTTGTTGGGACAAAATTTGTCCGTATGCCACCACAACAAAAACATCTGCATTTGTCTGTTTTAGCTGAGCGAGCGTTTCCTCGTCTTTTTTAATCCGCTGCGGTTGCCAAACAGGTAGCTGATGCGTCAAGGCGACTGATTTTACTGGAGAAGGCATCATTTGGTTGCCCCGTCCCCGACGTTTATCCGGCTGCGTAACAACGCCTAAAACTTCAAATTCTGGATTAGCGAGTAACCGTTCTAAAGTAGGGACGGCAAATTGTGGGGTGCCAAAAAATATGACTTTCATTTCCTTAGGGAACGGTAATTGGTAATTGGTCTTGATTGAAAAGCAATTTTTCCCTTAACCATTAGCAAAAAAGTAAAAACTAAGGGTTAATAATCGCAATTTCGATGCGGCGGTTTCGTTGTCGGTTGGTATCGCTATTATTTTCTACTAAGGGAAAAGTTTCGCCGTAACCAACAACAATCATGCGATATTTTTTCTCCAAAGCAGTGAATAAATACTGCTCGGCAGCTTGGGCGCGTCGAAACGATAGCGCTTGATTGTCTGTAGATTCACCAACGTCATCGGTGTGAGCAGCAATTTGAATTGTGGCACCTGGATAGTTCCGTAAATCGGCGATGACATTGTCTAAAATTACGGGTGCCTGTGGTAGCAGAACACTATCGCTGTCTTTAAATAATAAGTCGCTAGGTAGGGTGACTTTCAAAGCATCCGATGGTACAGAAACCCTAGAAGCGTTAGTGACTTGATTGGAATTGGGAACGCGATCGCCTTGAAGTTGCTGGGAGATTTCTTGTAGACGTGCGGCGAGGGGTTCGCTGGAACTCTGGCGACCGACTTGGGTTTCCAGTTTAGTCGTGCGATCGCGCAGTGCTTGCAATTGCGTCTGTAACTGTTGCAGCTCTGCTTCCAGTTGCTGTCTTTGTTCCGCACTCAGTTCTACTGGCGGACTGGCGCTGGTGACAGCAGGGGACGGCTTAAAAGTAGAGGAGGCGGTGGATGTCTCTAGTTTGGCGCGGCGCAGCACTTTCACAACTAGGGGCACCTCTGGCGTCAGGTCGGGAAAGACTCCCGCGAGGACGAGACCGAACAGCCACGCCAAGCCACCTCCCACCCCCAGCAACAGCACTCGCCAGAGTAAAACCAGTAAAAACCTCCCAATGCCTGTAGATTGGCGAGGAGAAGTGTTATCGGCAAATGGTGCTTCTTGTTTTGTCACCCGTTTTCCTATTTTTATCCAGACAACAGATTAACACTCGATAATTGCGATTAAGCTTTTTTCGTTGTCCGAGGCAATAAAAATGGGCGATCGCATTATTAACTTGCGCGAAGAGACATTTGGGAATACTTTTGGGATATAACCCTGGAGTGCCGTTGTGATGTTATTAGGTAGCCCTCAGTCACTGTCTAGGCAAGTATGTAGAAATCAGTCAACCTGCCCCCAAGAAAATTTCTTGCCTTAGATTAATTTTTAATCGCTTTTCGACCGTCTTGTGGAAAAATATCATAACAAGAGCGATAAGGTGTTTCACCCATCAAGCCGGATTCATTGAGATATGATAAATTTTTTTACATCTTTTGTTTTTTTTGACAGGTTTTGTGGATATACATATAGATATAGGGACGCTGCACCGTTCCTTGGGCGTTGCTCCTCACACAAGAAACGCCGTTTAGCAACCCCACCCCCAATCAATGTTCATTCGCCTCTTCCGCTCAGGATGGTGCTCTAATCAACCATACCTTCCGCTTATTGCGGCTGCGCTGCTGATGGCTCCTAGCTCATTTGCCTTAGCTGGCACGGCTGCGTCTACAATCGCAGGTCCCTCTACCATGCAATATCCGCAAGCCCGAAAGGAATTATCTGAAGCTGCTCCCGACATGACTCAAGCAGTAGTGCAAATCGACCCCCTCGATAGCCCTCATCCCGTCCCGTGGAATTGGGTAATGACTACTCATGCAGAAGTTACCGCCAACGGCGGCACTGGGGTACGTTACTATCGCAGTCCCTCTTTAGTGTCTCCTGATGGTCAGTATGCTGCTTACAGCCGGATTCAGTTGCAGGTGCAACCGGAGTTGTACCAATGCCGCATTTCCAGCGTCATGTTTGTAGAAAATTTGAGGACAGGGGATTTACGAACGATCTCGGCGTCTTCTCCTTTGGCTGACAATCCCTTTGTCAGTAACGAAGAAGCGGATATGCCGGGGATCATCGCCATCTTGATCCCCATTTCGTGGTCAGCGAAAGGCGATCGCGTCTTAGCACGGCAATTTGAAGGTTTATTTAGTACGTCCGATGCTTCTGACTATGCCGTTGTTTGGGATCGTCAGCAGAATCGTACTACGACTCTCTCTCCTGACCGCGATGATTACACCAACGCGGTGTTGTTAGGCTGGAGTCAAACTAATCCCGACCAAGTTCTGTTTCGAGCAGGCGAATTGGGCGAGGAAGAATGGCCTCTATGGGCGGTTGATTTGAAGGGTCAAACCGTAGCCGCAATTGAGGATCAACCCCTCATTTTTGGTCAGACGATTACCCATTCTTGGGCAGGGCCACAGGCTCATTTCTAAAGGAACAAAATCAAGGATGAAGGATGAAAAAGATTGAAGGTGACAAAAAAAGTTTTTTACTCATACTGTCAGCCGGAATTTTAAACTTCATCCTTCTTTTTTTCTGATGAATCTAGCTTAGAGCTGCCAATATTTATATATTTTTAAATTAAATTTTGATTAAATCTTTGATTAAGTCTAAACGATTTAAACGAGTCTTTTTAAGAGTTTTCGTTAGCCTGACTTTTTTGCTTTTGGGTTCGGGCTTTTTTATTTATTATACATTAAAAAATTCTGCTAACAAAAACAATATATCAAATTATGAAATTTACCTCAAAAATCAATTAAATCAACCAAATTCTTATCCGGTTAATTATCCTATCTCATCGAGTGGTTATCAACCCGTCAGCGTGTGGACAGGACGCCTAATATTACTACCGAAAGAGCAGAGACAGCTTAGAAAATCGGTGCTTTTTGAAGTTTATAATGCTGATTCCGCGCATCAGAATCTAGTAGGAAAGATTGTAAATTTAGAATGGAGCCGGGACGCAGAAGTGCAAAGATTTGTCCAGGCTGTAACGCAAGATGTCAAATTTATTCAGGCAACTGAAGATAGTAAAAAAACGGGGAATTTGCATCCTGACCGATTAAACAATTGGCAAAATGTCGATCCCTTAGAATCCTTGGCTGGGGCGCGACCTCAAGATGATGTCGTCGTGGAACTCAAAAACCCTGTAGTTGTCACCAATCACCAAAAAGAACGCCCCTCGCTGAGGATTCCTCAAGAACCCGTACAAGTCACGGGTCGGATTTATGCTTTAGTGACAATTATTAAAAGAGAGGAAGTAGATAGCGTTAGCGCAACGTCTTCTTCGGATCGTTTTGTTGTACGTCACTTTAATAAAAAAACAAAACAATTTGATGGCCCTTTAGAAACCATTCGGATTCCTCAAGTGCCATCTGACCGCAACGGGATTACTCGGTCAACAAATCGAGGAATTGAAAAGTCTCCCCTCAATTCCGCAGGCTGGTACATTTATGGGACAAAAGATGCCGAGGGAATATTTGTCACCCAGGCAATTGAACCCCGCGCCCTGATGCGTTTGCAACCGGATGAAGTGCGGGTAAATCGGAAATCTGCTAATTCCTATCTGAAAAAAGAACTTTGGAAAGGTACTGAAGGTCAAAAAGGAACCGCCAAGATAGTTTTACTCGATCCAAAAAGTCAACAATTTAACGAGGCGGTATCGAAATGGCGCGAGGGAGATCGAGCAATTGTCCTTCATACATACGGTGGAATTGGGGGTAAAAAACCCGAACCCGAACCGCTGGGCGTAGTTACGGGACATTTTGCTTATGGCATTGCGACAGTCGTGCGCGATCGCTTCACGGATGAGTTACGCTTTGACATCGAGTATCGGCAAGTTTACGCCCATAACCCTGATGGCATTATTGCTGGGACAATGAAATGGTCTACTTACATGGGAGATTTACAGCGGGGTTGGGTGGGAAATCGACCTGTATCCGATGCGATCGTCAAGCTAGATGCTGTGACGCAAGATTATGATTTTGATGGCATCCAACTGTCACCCATGAAAGAATTTATGCGCCAGTTGGATATCATGATGGCACGCTACCGGATTGGAGATGGAACGGGTAGTTCAGTAGTGACACCCTCAACTTCTTGCGTACAAGATGCTAACCAAGCGCTTTTTGTGACAATTAAGCAGGTAGAGAAACAGGTGGCGTCGAATCCTCGCATTCAAGAGTGGTTGCGGCGTCATCCCAGCGACACCCAAACCTTACGATTTCAGCAACTCGTGAAATTAGGGCGATCGCTTGAAAAGCAATTAGCACCCCTAGGGATTATTCGTTCCGATTGGCAAGAAAACGCTGAGAATTTAGCAGGAACCAGGACAGCGGACGGCACCCTTACCACTGTCTTGAAGGCAGCAACAACTTGGCGAACCATGTTACCTCGACGGGCGCATGATGAAATTGCCACGATTTTGTTAAATAATGGAGCCGCTTTGTGGGTAATTCGGACGAACCAAGTGGGGGGATTTAATCCAGATATTGTGCCTCGTGCCCCTACGGCACTTTTAGGGCACCGCACGAATTGAGAAAAATTTATCCATCCCATCAAACAGCAGAAACTACCAGGAGGCACGAGTAGCAATGGTGCAGCAACCAATACAGGAGGAGCGACCACCACTTTACAGCTGCGTTATTGCAATTGATAGCGTCACCGGACGCCAAGAGGAAGAAATAATCGCTTTCGGCGTATCTGTAGATGATGCTAAAAAGCAAGCTCAGCAGTTGTTAGCAAACTATGGATGTGATGAATCGCAAATTCTCAAGTTAATCCAGCAGGCAAGAACTGAACCCGTATCTCCCTGGTGTTCCCCTGAAAATAGACAAGGTTAATCTGAATGCGATCGCTACTCGTCTGCTTTATCTAAAAGATTTTGAAGGCGCTTCCGTTCGCTCTCTTCTAAAGCTTTTCGAGGATCGGTACGGCGACGACGATACCAAGTCGCGCCCCCAACCAACATCGCAATTAATAGCAAGGCACCAATTAAGGGCAAGAAATCACCCGTTTTTAGCGCCCGTAAGCCGTAACTCCCTAACATTACAAATGGCAACACTCCAGGGATGGTTCCCAGAATGGTTCCTAGTAGATAATCCCGAAAGCGAATTGAAGTCAAACCAGCGGCAAAATTAACTAAGCCGTAGGGAATAATTGGCTGTAGGCGGATGGCAAACATATAGAATAAGCCACCCTGAATCATCTCCGCATCAATCGCTTGCAAGCGTCCGCCTAACTTTTGAACGACAAATTCACGCCCCACCGTGCGCGTAAAGGCAAAAGCCACTACAGCTGCAATCACGGCGGCAATACTCGTCCAAAGCGTCCCCAACCAAGGACCAAAAATTGCGCCACTGGTAAGATTTAGTGCTGTAGAAGGCAAGATTAACAGTGTCGCCAAGGTATAGAAAACGATATAAATAATTGGTGCCCAGATGCCAGCTTTATTCAGCCATGTTTGGAGTTGAGCTGGATCGATGCCTCCCAAAAAATATACTGCGAGTCCCGTCGCTACAATGCAGACGGCAGTCAATAGGAAAATGCCACTTTTAGCGTTCAACAAAAACTCCTTTATTTTTAGCCATTAATCATTTGTCATTAGTAATAGGACTTACGCAGAGATTTCCCTAAATCCCTCGATAAATTGAGGGACTTTTCCAGTTCTCCCCCTTTTTAATGGAGATTAGGGGGATCTATATTTCAAGCTTTCAGCGTGTAAGTCCGGAGTTGTTCTTGATTAGTCTTTGCTCACTCGTTCTTCGGATATTACTAAAGACTCTTGAGTGCTGATTTCTGACTTGTGACGCTTTTCGGTTGGTTCCTGACTTTTGAAACCATAAGCTTCGCGCACTAAATAAAGCGGACGTCCTTTGACTTCTTCGTAAACACGACCAAGATACTCGCCAATGATTCCCAGTGTTATTAACTGGATACCTCCCAGAAATAACACCGCCACCATGATGGAAGCATAACCAGGAAGATCGATCCCATAAATTAAAGTGCGGAAGAATAAAAAGCTAGCGTAAATAAATGACAAAAAAGATATCGTAACGCCCACGTAACTCCATACTTTTAAAGGGAGAAAACTAAAGGAAGTAATCCCATCTAGGGCAAAGTTCCACAGACGCCAATAGTTCCAAGTCGTGGTTCCCTTATAACGTGGGGGACGATCGAATAAAACCGAGGTTTGCTTGAAACCCACCCAAGCAAAGAGTCCTTTCATAAATCGGGTTCGTTCTGGCAGTAGCTTGATAGCTTCTACCACACGCCGATCGAGCAACCGAAAGTCTCCGGTATTGCGGGGGATGGGGACGCGACTCATCTTGCCAATGATCTGGTAGAAAGCCTTGGCTGTAGAGTTTTTCAGCCAACCTTCATCACGCGATCGCCTAGTTGCATAAACGACATCATAGCCTTCGCGCCATTTGTCTACCAGTTCCTTAATTAACTCTGGCGGATCTTGCAAGTCGGCATCAATTGGGATTACCGCAGCACCCGCAGCATAGTCAAGTCCGGCACTGAGGGCGACTTCTTTGCCAAAGTTGCGGGACAAGTTGACGACTTTAATCGCTGGGTTACGATAATGATGCTCAATTAGACACTTCAGGGTATTGTCCTTACTGCCATCATTGACGCAAACAATCTCGTAGGTTGTATTTACGGTTTCTAGTACCGATAGCAGCCGCTCAAACAAGTAGTCAATATTGTCCTCCTCGTTGTAAAGCGGTACTACCACAGAGAGTTCTACTGGGTCAATATCTAAAGACATAAAAAAACAAAGACAAGCTAATATATGTCAAGTTTCACCTAACTTGACTGCACTTTAACCTAAATTCTAATTTCGTCAATATTATGAGCCGAAGCTTCACAGTTCCTAAATCATCGCGGCGCTGGTTGTCGCTGGAGATGTTGCTCCTAGGCGCGATCGCGATCGCTGTTTTGTTAAGAATTATCTATCTAGGCAGCCGAGAATTTTGGTACGACGAAGTTCTATCCCTGATCCTCGCCAGCGGTCACGGCGTTGACTATCAAGCTCCGGGAGCGCAACCCGTCAACCTGCGGGACTACAGCGCTTTATTGATCCCACGAGCCGGTGATGTCGTAGGAACGATCAAAGATGTCTATAAAGGTATCTTGGGCGATGTCCATCCGCCCCTTTCTTATTTCAGCCTGTACTTCTGGCTACAGCTATTTGGCAATAGCGAAGCTGCCTTACGAGGTCTGGGCGCATTGCTGAGTATAGGTGCAATTGGCGGTGCTTACGGATTAGGACGTTTTGTGATGGGACATCGCGGCGGACTGATTTTTGCTGCCTTACTCGGTACAAATCCTTTCTATTTATTCCACTCTTTAAATGCCCGGATGTATGGCCCGCTGATTTTATGGACGATTCTCAGCACCTGGGCAATGCTGCATCTGGTTGACACAAAAGGAGCAACAGAGAGTGTCCGAGCCTCCGAGTGGGAAATTGAACCAGACGCCACGCCATCATCCCATCATCCCAGCAACCGCTCATCGATTCTCTGGAGTGCGATTCTGATTGTTTCAGTCGCTGCTGGACTGCTGACGCAGTATCTTTTTGTCTACTGGGTGATGACCCTAAGCATCTTTGTCCTCATCTTTGACCGGCGGCGGTGGTGGCAGCACGGATTGCGTTTGGGGGCGAGTGTATTGCTGTGGATGCCTTGGTTTGTTTGGGGAACTCGGAAGCAGGGGCGTCTGGGTGAAGTGGGCAATCAGTTTTCCAAGGGAAATCATTTCGCAGATGTTACCCAAACCTTGAGCAGTCACTTGTTACTGGGAGACTGGGTGGGAGATGTCGTCAAAACTCCCGCAGAAGCGACCCTCGCGATTGTGGCAGGGTGCCTGATAATTTTGTTGCTAGCCGGGTGTACCTTTAGCCTCTGGCGGCAAGCAAAGCGTCGTACCTTATTCATGGCTTTGTCACTGGGAATTTTGCCCCTGTGCATTGCATTTGCAGTGGATATTCTCGCTGGCAAATACACGATTGGCTTTGGCGGTGGAAGGGCACTGATTTTTGTTTTGCCTGGATGCTTGCTATTAATTGCTTTATGGCTGGAACGGGCGGCGGGACGCTGGCGCGGAGTAGCGGTAGCAGGTTTGCTGCTGTTGTATCTGGGCATCAGCATCGGGGACTTCAGCACGAGAAACCGCTCGATGTTCCATCAGATAGCAGATTTGATTCAACAGGAACCTACAACGCCAACTTTAATCGTGATGAACTCCCGCGCTTGGGGTCACATTCTGCGTTTGGCTTATTATCTTCCTCCCACTGCCCCGGTTCAGCTATTAGCACAGCATCCTGCCGACCTTGCACCTGCTTTAGAAAAAGTTCTGACAAGCGGACAAGCAACGCAATATCCTCGGATTCTCTGGTTAGAGAGCGCTCGTCCTGTGAATAAGGCTCCCAAAACGGAGGCAGAAAAACAGCAAATTCAGCAGGAAATCCAGCGAGTTTTGCAATCTCGTTACCAGTTGGCGCAAACGCAGCAGCTATCGGGAACCACGATTCTGGATGAGTTTGCGGTTAATCTTTACAAGAATCGGAATCTCTAATTTTTGGGCCATTGCCAGTTAAAACGATTCCATTCGTAAATGCCTTGAATCTCATACTCGCTGCCATTCTCAAACCGGATAATGCAGTTAGTATGAGAGACCCCGCTCTCTGTGGTCTCGTAAACCCCAACCACCGTGCAGGGAAACCATTCGCGGCTACAGGGGCCGTTTTCTTGCACCCACTCCCACAGACCATTAGAAACCTCAATGCGATCGCCTACTTTCAGCTTTAACCCTTGCTTGCCTTCCCGCTCATAATACTCAGCCAGATGAACCGGCTGAATGCGATAGAGCCACCCAAAGCCATAGCGATCGCGTAAAAATTGCATCGCTCCCGAATCTTGATTATTCAACCAGTCATTGAGTAACGTAATCTTCCAAGAGCGATTTTGTCTTTCTTGTTCCTTGACAAATTGCAGTAAAGCTTTGACTTGTTCTGCTGTAAGTTCCTCCAATGGATTCGCACCATCGGCATTTTCATCACCACTCGCCGGGTTCTCCCCTTGGGCACCCAGCAGTTCCTTGACAAGAACTTGCAGCAGAATTTGCTTCTGCATATCGCTGAGAGGATATACAGCCTCCTCACATAGACTAAATGCTGCTTGCAGTGCCGCTTCAATCTCAGATCGGGTCACAATCAATTCCTTACTTTGGAATGGATCGCCACACAGCAGAGCTATCTCGGTGATTCTGAGTGGGAATGCCCAGACTTAGAGCGCTCATTAAGGGCGATCCCCTATTATCGCAGAATTGTCAAGATATCCCGAAGCTCCTGTTTGACTAGATTCGCGCTAAGCTGAGGGGTGAAGTTCCCAAAAAACCTGAAGTCATGGTACGGTTTATGCGATTTCGAGCTGTGTCTATTTTTTTCATCTCTTGCCTTATCGGAGTTGTGAACTTGCTGTTTACTCCTCCGGCTTTGGCATTGACACAGATTAAACTGTCTGAACTTTCCTACCATGACTGCCCATCCGAGTTAGCAGATGGGGCGGTTATGAGTACTGGCGCTTCCAGAGCCGCGAGTTGCTACATAGTTACCGGCAAAGCTCAAAATGACTCTGATAAATATGTCTACAACGCCGATATTTTTGGTCGCATTTACGACGCGAATGGCGACTCGGTAATGCAAAACCGAACGCGCCTCGGTTCGATCGAAGAAGTGCCGCCTGGAGTCAGCGATTTTGAACTCAGGATCTCGGTTGCTGCAAATCAACCGACACCCTTGCAGCTCAAGCAATTCAAAGCCGCTGGATTTAACGGTACAGTCCGCCGTTAACAAGTCCGCCGTTAATAAGTCCGCCGTTAACATCTGATTGCAAGGATTTTAGATTATAGATTCACTCCAAAATCCAAATCTAAAATCCTTTGACCCTAAAAACCCGGAGTGAATTGAATACTGGAGAACAATCCAGCCAGAATTTGCAGCACAAAAATCGCTAAAATCGGGGAGATATCCAGACCACCCAACGGAGGAATAATCGAGCGAAAAAGGTTGAGGTAAGGGTCTGTAATTGGACTCAGGGTGGAAGCTATCTGGTTCATCCAATTGACTGTCGGAAACCAAGTTAAAAGAATCCGTACAATCAATATGAACATATACATGTTCAGAAAAGTGGAGATCGTATTGATCAGTAATTCGGCTGAAGAATTCATCGGTGTTGAAGGTTCCTTGTTAAAATTGGTGAACGCTTGAAACTTGAAGACAGTTTAACGGATTTACCGGATTGAAACTTAGGAATCTTGATTAAGCGATGTTCCTAGGGAACGACCCCTTTCAGAAATTCGTGCTGTATCTGAGGAAGAAAATCGCTCCCGCTCTAGTTCTGTACTTTTGCCATTTACATTGCCTAGCTGTGTCCGGACTTCATCAATTGCTGCATTTAACTGAGCAATTTTATCCTCTAAGCCTCGCCGTGCAAATTCAATACTCTCTGAATCCTTTAGCTGACGCTTTTTCCCCTTGCTCAACTTCGCTTCTGACGAGCCAGGATTGAGCAGAGAGGCGTCAGTTGTGTCAGTTTCGGACGCGCGTCCAGAAGCAACCAGCGCTCCGACAATTCCACCGACTAGACCGCCAACTATCGTTCCAGCCAGAAATCCACTGCCAAAACTATCGCGCTGACTCATCTTAAAATTACCGTTGTTTTTTTTCTTGTTGCAACTGTTTTCAGGTTAACTTTTTGCTGACCTCGATGCCTACCAGTCTAAGGAGTCATCTGTTCAGTTGTCAGTCGTCCTAAGTAAGAAATCTGAACACAGATTTCATCTTTGATTGCTCATCTTTTGGATACCGCTTTGGATACCGCTTTGGATACCGCTTTGGATACCGCTTTGGATACCGCGTCAGGTGCCAAACGTGCGATCGCCTGCATCTCCCAGCCCCGGTACAATATACCCGTGGCTGTTCAAACCCTCATCAATCATTGCCGTATAGACAATCAAACCCGGATACGCGACAGAAAGCTGTTGCAGAGCGGGTGGCGCTGCCACAACCGAAATAATCCGCATTAAAGCTGGGTCAACGCCTCGCTGAGTCAGTTCTGCGATCGCCCTCATCATGGTTCCACCCGTCGCCAGCATCGGATCGCAAATTAAAACCCGCGTTTGAGGGTCAAGCCGTTCCGGCAATTTATTCAGATAACAGCTAACTTCCAGGGTTTTCTCATCCCGCACCAAACCGATATGGTAAATCGACGCCAAAGGCAGCAACGTCTGCGCCCCATCTAATAACCCCAATCCTGCCCGTAAAATCGGCACCACAACCAGTGGCACCTCTGGATTGATAAATGTAGCCGGACATTCAGCCAGGGGCGTCTGTACGGTTGTTTCTATCGTCGGCAACCATTCTCTAGTTGCCTCATAAGTCAGCCAGCGCCCCAGTTCCGTCATCGCGCTTTTAAACAGCACCGATGGCGTCGCAGCATCACGAGCAACAGCCAACCAATGTTTAATCAGTGGATGGGGAGGAACATAGACACGCAGTTGGAGAGTCATAGTTGCGATTTTGGCAGTCAGATGCCAGCTCAAAGACCTGACCTATCATAGAACCTCCTGGGATGTCTGAAAACCCAGAATCAATCTGGGTTCGGTTTCTTTGTCACCAAACCCCACGCCAAAAGCATTTGTGGGGTAACGAAAAGCCCACAATTCCAACTAACTTGGTTTTTTCTATTGAAAATAACTTGCAACAGTATTGACATCTATTTTCAACAAGGCTATATTTATTTTCAGTGTTCTCCTCTCATTAAGGATCGGCAGGTGGGGCTGGTTAGCAGTAGCAAGCTAGTCCCCATTTTTTTTAAGAGGCAAGACACAAGCCCAATAAAAGCAGCCTTTAGCTCATGCAGTCGCTCATATGAGTCTGGTGAGATAAATTAGACACCAAAGGGCTTGAGTTATTGGTTGAGTTGTTGGCAGCGGGGCATTTTTGTGTTAATCCCTAATAGGGATTGAAATGAGTAAAATTTTCCCTTACTGCTGCCTCATGCCTTCAACTACCGTTAAATCTCCAACTGCACAAACGTTTGATGCCATCGTGATTGGCTCTGGAATTGGAGGGCTGGTGACAGCCACCCAACTGGCAGCGAAAGGCGCTCAAGTTCTCGTACTGGAAAGCTACTTAATTCCAGGTGGCAGTGCCGGATATTTTGAGCGGCAGGGATATCGGTTTGACGTAGGGGCGTCGATGATTTTTGGGTTTGGGACTCAGGGCACCACCAATCTGCTCACCCGCGCTCTAGATGCTGTGAATGTCAGTCTGGAAACCATCCCCGATTCCGTCCAGATTCACTACCATCTTCCCGCCGGTTTGGATCCAAAAGTTCATCGCAATTATGAGAAGTTTTTGCAAGAACTCACTGCCTACTTCCCCCACGAACGGGAAGGGATTCGACGCTTCTACGACGAATGCTGGAAAGTTTTCAACTGCCTGAATGCGATGGAATTGCTGTCGTTGGAAGAACCCCGGTATCTGACACGGGCATTTTTTCAGCATCCCTTAGCCTGTCTCGGCTTGGTAAAGTATTTGCCTCAAAATGCTGGTGATATTGCAAGGCGATACATCAAAGACCCGCAGCTACTGAAGTTTATCGACATGGAGTGCTACTGCTGGTCAGTTGTCCCCGCTGACCGGACACCGATGATTAATGCAGGGATGGTGTTCTCAGACCGGCACTATGGCGGCATTAACTATCCTAAAGGGGGTGTAGGACAAATCGCCCAAAAACTGGTGGAGGGACTGGAAAAAGCTGGGGGACAGATTCAGTACAAAGCCAAGGTGACGAAAATTATTACCCAAGAGGGTCGAGCGGTAGGCGTCGAGTTGGCAAATGGAAAAGTCTATGGAGCCAAGCGGATTATTTCCAATGCAACGCGCTGGGATACTTTCGAGAAGTTACTGCCAGCGGAAGAAATACCAGCGGCTGAGAAGAAGTGGCAAAATCGTTATCAAAAATCGCCGGGTTTCTTAAGTTTGCACTTAGGCGTTAAGGCAGATGTGCTGCCGCTGGGTACGGACTGTCACCACATTTTGCTAGAAGATTGGCAGAAGATGGAAGCGGCGCAAGGCACGATCTTTTTGTCAATTCCTACGTTACTCGATCCGGATTTAGCACCAGAAGGTCATCATATTCTGCACGCCTTTACCCCTGATTGGATTGAAAATTGGCAGGGACTTTCTTCTAGCGAATATGAACAGAAAAAGGAAGAGGCAGCAGGACGAATCATTGAGCGGCTAGAGAAGAGTTTCCCCGGTTTAGATGCAGGGTTAGATTATCTGGAAGTCGGGACGCCCCGCACGCATCGGCGCTTTTTAGGTCGTGCAGATGGTACGTATGGCCCAATTCCTAGAAACAAGTTATTAGGACTATTGGGAATGCCATTCAATCGAACTGCGATTTCGGGACTTTATTGTGTGGGAGACAGTACGTTTCCAGGGCAGGGTTTAAATGCGGTGGCATTTTCTGGTTTTGCTTGTGCCCATCGCGTGGCGGTAGATTTGGGGTTGTAAGGGTTTTATCGAACCCCAGACGACTCCCTAGGGCGCAAAGGAAAGAAAACAGCGGATTTCTGGCTGCTGATTGCACAAGTTACATTATTTGAAATGCCCGAATCATCACTTCGTTCAATTGTTGCATTTGCAGAATACCCAACTCTCCTAACGGGACTTAGACAAAAACTGATAAAAAAATGGCTTCAAACTTAGACAGAGAAAAATTTTCAGCTCAAAAGAGCATAAATCCAGTATTCACAAGGGTTTCAGGCATTTTTTGATTATCGACCTTTTTTTCTTGCTCAGAGAGGTTTTCAGCCCCTAAAGGGGCTAGAAAATGCCTAAGTCCCACTAAG
>NZ_JAMPKA010000033.1:0-65148 GCF_039961855.1 Trichocoleus sp. Lan
ATCATTTGGTGTCGTTAAGTTCCTATTTGAATTAGTAACTCACCGTCAAACCTTTGACTTTCCAAAGCTTTTTTCCTATGGCGGTTTCTCACAACTCATTTAGGACTGCTATAGCAATCCTAAATAAGTTGTAAACTCTCTCTTTCTATCTTTTCTTCGCGCTCTATAGCGCTAACGCGCATGGCTCCGCTAGGGCGTCTTTGCGGTTCGTTTAAAAAAATATGTTCGCAAATCAAATAGGATTGGTATAGTAGAAACGCGATTAATCGCGTCTCTACTAGAGGTTATCAATGCAATTATGCCCCTCGATTCTGATTCTTAACAGCTTCAGCCAGAACCTCTACAGCTTTCGCTTTTTGAGGGTCTTTTCCTTGAGCATATTCTAACTGAAACGGCACTTCAATATCGGGTTTCACTCCCTTACCTTCTAAGCGTTCTCCATTCACGTAGATATCAACAACCGCAAGATAAAGAAGGTTTCCATCTTTGAGCAAGAAAGGACGAGCCGCAACAACTGCGCCTGCTGTTTGACTCCCAACGACTTTTCCAATTCCATACTGCTCAAAACCGTAAGCTAAAATTTCCTTTCCGCTTCTGGTTCCCTTATTCACCAGCATCACAACGGGTTTTCTCCATTGATAATCCAAGGTAGTTTTTATTCCATCTCTAGGAATTTGGGTTAATACTGGAACTTTTTCGGAAAAAATACTTAGATAATTCGGAGTAGCTCCACCCCAGCCATCTCTTAAGTCTAAAATCAACCCATCCGCGTCTTTAAGCCGTCCATAAGCAATTTCTTCTTCCAGTAATTCCTGATATTGATCGCCAGCATACGACCAAATATGTACATAGCCTAGTTTTCTACCATTGCTTTCGATTATTTCAATACTCGACCGCATCGCGTCCAAGAAAACTGTATTAGGTTTTATTATTTTTGGAACTACAGTTACATTCTTCTTGCTGCTTGAATCGGGAGTTCGTTGAATCGATATACTAACTTGTTTCCCTGCTTTGTTAACAAAAGATTCGATTGGCTGATACTGACTGCCATCAACTGCTAATATTTGGTCGCCTACTTTGAGTCCCGCTTGAGCAGCAGAACTGTTATCAAGAATACCAGTGATAAAGGTCTTCCCATCGATCTCTTTAGTGAAAGCTCCAATTCCGGTGTACTCTAAGCCTTTGGGAAATAACTTTTGTATTTTTTCTAAGAAATGACCTTGATTAAATATACCCAAAAGTTGGTAGTAAGCGGGTTGTGACTTCGGATAAAAGCCTATATGAGAAGTACGCAACTCAGCTAGCATTTGATTGATGACAACGGATGCTTCATCAATAGATTTTGCCTGTTTGACTGAAGGTTTATACTTCTCTCGCATGGCTTTCCAGTCAACCCCATTAAACTTTGGGTCAAAAAAGTTGTCATTGACTGTTTGCCAAACTTCTTCAAATACAGCTAATGTCGGTGATTCTTGAAGTTTTGAACTAACTGGCAAAAGAAAAAAAGTTAAACCAAGAATAACTAAAACGCTAAGGCTTAAATTAGCCAAAAAGCGGTTGACTTTTTTAATTTTTATCATTATTTTATTATTTAAATCTAACCTCAGTCAGTATAGCTCATCATTTAGTTAAATTTGGGTACAAATCTTCCCATTTTTACAAAAATATGCTGGCGGTTAGAAACCGCGCCTACACAGACAAAACCCGCGTAGGCGGGTTTCAAACTCATCACTAGATGTTCTAGAGTAGGCGCTGCTAATCAATAGTTTTACAGATAGGTTTGTTTAGGTACAGTTACCTAAAATACGGGATGCGAATGAAGCGATCGCTTATCATACATCCCCATACCAAACTCTATTATAATTGCGCGATACTAATGTGCCGAGGCTGAGCTTTAACTCGTTCCAGCCAAGCTTGGATTGCTGGAAATCTTGTTAAATCAAATCCACCTTCATCCGCTACATGGGTGTAAGCAAACAACCCAATGTCAGCAATCGTATAGCGTTCTCCCACAAAAAAATTACAATTTGTTAAATATTTTTCCATAACCGTTAGCGCTGCATAACCGGGTTCGCGCTTTTGATTCAGTGCCTCCTTATATTCCTCCGCCTTGCCAAGGATAGAAATCCAAAAGCGGGAAGTAGCAATATAAGGCTCATGGCTATACTGTTCAAAGAATAACCATTGCAATACTTTTGCGCGTTCAAAACGGTCGTTTGGCAAAAAATCAGTTCCTTCGCTCAGATAAAAAAGAATTGCGTTGGATTCCGCCAGGAATTGACCTGATTCTGTTTCTAATACTGGAATTCGCCCGTTGGGATTCTTGCTTAAAAATTCAGGAGTCCGAGTTTCACCTTTGAGAATATTCAGTTCTATGCTCTCAAAGGGAATTTGCAGTTGTGTCAGTAAAAGACGAATTTTGTAACAATTACCAGAAGAGAAAAATTGATACAATTTGAGCATATTTATACCTAAACTACTTCAATAGTAGATTTCAGGACGCGATCGCAAGTGCGCGAGCGTTAGCAATAAGTATTGTCACAGGCGAAGCTTGCCCGAAGCATAAGCTAGCACATATCGCTTTTATCAGTAAAACCGAGAGCCAGCCCTCCACACCCAGCAAATAAATCGATAACTAAGGGTTCAGTTGCTGACTGTTGAGGGAGTCGAAGCTCTTTTTCGATAAAATCAAGGCAAGAAAGACGGTTGCTGAAGATTTTCGTCTTCATCAAATCAAGATTAAGGTGAGGAAACACTTAGGGAATAAATCGGGTACGCGGAGATGCGTCTAGGCGCAGGGCGGCGATCGCACCCTTCACATCAAAAGCGATCGCACTCTTTATTACCAAGTGCGATCGCAAACTCTCTTCCTAACACCTATCGGGTGAGATTTTTCCTCGCCCGTTCAGAACGTGACTCAGCTGATTCCATTACCTCAGCCATATTTTCCAGCACTTCTCCTGGATGATTTTCTAAAACTCTGGTAGACAAAGAAACCCGACCTTTACCTTCATCGATATCAACAATCAGCGCTTTGATTACTTGACCCACCTGAAACAATGATGCTAGAGATTCGATGTAGGTTTGGCTGACTTGTTTAATATGCAGTAAACCAGTGATACCGTCCAAATCAACAAACACACCGAAGGGCTTCACGCCAGTAATTTTCCCCTCGACTAACTGCCCGACTTCTAGCTGAGTGATGGCAACAGAACGAGTCGCTTGCCGTTGAGAAAGCACTAGTTTGTTAGTGTCAGCAGAAACTTCCAAAAAGCTAGCAGTTAGCTTCTCACCAACCAGTGATTCCAGGTTATCGCGTTCCACCAAGTGCGATCGCGGAATAAACCCCCGCAACCCTTGCACTTCTACCGTAACGCCCCCCTTATTGATACCAGTAACACGGGCTTGTACCGTTTGATTTGCTTCCTGCATATCAGCCAGGTTATCCCACGCCTGCTTGATCTCCATCTGCCGCACTGAAAGCGTCACCTGACCATCTGCATCTTGCTCTCGGATAATCAGGAAATCCCGTTCTTCCTGCAACGGCAGCACAATGGATAAATCTGTTACCCGTCTCAACGACGCCTCATCGACAGGTAAAAAAGCCAAAGACTTGCCGCCAATGTCTACATAGGCACCATCACTTTCGTGGGTTTCCACTTTACCGCGCACGACTTGCCCCTTGTGAAATTGGTAGTCGTGTTGTTCGAGAGCTTTGGCAAAATCGTCCATAGAAAATGACGATTTTGCATCTTGAGAAGAGGTCGATTTGGAATTCATGACAACTTAGTTGATTGAAAAAAAGTAATTCCCAACTCGCTGATTGCTAGTGTGGGAAAAAATTATGCCGCTTGAAGTTCTTGTTCAAACAGCTGTTTTACCTGCTTCCAGGCATCGGCGGCTGTGGTGTCATTGTAACTGGCGCGATGGTCACAGAAAAACCCGTGGTCAGCTCCATCGTAGCGGAAGACACGATGGGGAATGTGGTGTTTCTCTAGCTCCGCTTCAATTTGATCTACCTGTTCGGCGGGTATACTGGCGTCCTCCATGCCGAAAAAGGCGTAAAGCGTGCCTTTGATGTCTTTTGTGCGTGCGATCGTTGGTTCGCCGCCGCCAGGAGTGTTAGTAGCAACGCCAGCACCGTAGAATGACGCTGTGGCTTTAATATCGGGTAAAGTCGCGGCGAGGTAAGCAACGTGACCTCCAAAGCAGAAGCCGATGCAGCCAAAGACAGGTTTGACTTCGGGCAGGGTTTTGAGGTAATTAATTGCCGCCTGGATATCGCCCAGTAATTCTGAGGCTTGAGTTTGATCCTTATACTGTCTGCCAATTTGAATGTCTTCCGGAGTGTAGCCGGTTTCAAAACCCGGTGCTTGGCGTTGAAAGATTGCAGGCGCGATCGCTACATAGCCTTCTTTGGCAATTCGTTCTGTTACCTCCCGGATGTGAGCATTCACTCCAAAAATTTCCTGCAACACCACAATGCCTGGAAAAGGCCCCTCCCCTTCCGGCATTGCCAGGTAAGCCGCAATTTCTAGATCGCCATTGGCAATTTTGAGGTGTTTTGTCCGAATCTTGCTCTCTGTCATGATAATTCTTCTGTGTCCTCTGCCGTTTTTTTAGCAGATAGTGCTACTATTTTGTCTACTAGCAAATTACCCTATTTTTTACAGGAATAAAGTATTTAAAATTTCATGACAGTGCTGCACAAATTATCGCATTTTTTTATAAAGAAAATTTATATAAATCAAACCATAACTTTTTTGTTTAAAATATTCCAATTTTTAAATAATTTGTAATGCTGGCTAGTTTTATTGTGTAGTTTTGTGCGGTTATTGAAGAGTTGCTGACTGTCGAGAAAAGGGATTTTTGGTTAAATGAGTCAAGAACGATAGCTGTTTTTTGTAATCATTAAGAACTCAAAAATTATCAAGGACTAAGGGAAGGAGTTCGACCTTGGCAGACTGGAGAGAAAAAGAAAAACCGACCGGATTATTCACTCGGCAACTTACCTTCATCGCTATCGTTACCTTAACGGCGCTCATCGTCAATAAAATCATCGAACCGTCACCTCAAACTTCCCCTCAGCATCAGTTTGCGATAGAGGTTCGTCAGGACAAGCCGGAAGCTCAACAACTCCCCAGTGTCAGACCCAAAAATTCGCCACCGAGGGAAATAATACCGCCAGCGAGTAGCGCGATCGCTGACACGGCAGAGGCTTCTCCATCGCCAAGTGTATGGGCGATCGCACCATCAAACCCAGTTCATCAGCAACTCCCCATTGTCACACCCGAAAATTCGCCCAGTGAAACAACGCCTTGGGCGATCGCTCTCTCACCCGCAGCCGAAAAAACCTTCCCAGTGCCTACCGAGTATCGGGGAAAAACCATTTATCAGGTAAAGCCGAAGAATCAGAAAAAAGTCATCGCCCTCACCTTTGATGATGGCCCTTGGGGGGAAACGACATTGCAAGTGCTGGACATCCTCAAGAAAAACGGCATCAAAGCCACATTTTTTTGGGTAGGAGAGCAACTGCAAAGTTATCCAGCCGTAGCGCGACGAGTGGTTGCTGAAGGTCACGCCATTGGCAACCATACCTGGCATCACTCCTATCGTCAGATGGACGAGGCTACGGCGGCAAAGGAAATAGATGATACAGCCGCACTCATCTACAAGACAACCGGAGTCACAACCGCTTACTTCCGCCCTCCCGGCGGCAACTTGCAAAATGGGTTAGCGGCTTACGCCCAAAAGAACAACTACGCCGTGATGATGTGGTCGATTAACTCAGCGGACAGTCGCCGCCACCGCCTCACCGCGCCCAAATTGGTCAAAAACATTCTCAAGAGTGCCTTCCCCGGTTCTATTGTGCTGATGCATGATGGTGGCGGCAACCATTCGACAACGGTTCAAGCTTTACCCCAGATCGTTGAAAAACTCAAAAAGCAGGGATATCAGTTTGTCACCTTGCCGGAACTACTAAAGAGGCAAGAGACAACAGACGCTACTGATTCCGTCTCTAGCGGGGAAGCAGAAACACAGATTCCCCTTGGATTGCAGGAAATTCCGCATTCACCCGGAGAACAACCCGAAAATTATTT
Source organism: Trichocoleus sp. Lan (assembly GCF_039961855.1). Lineage (NCBI taxonomy): Bacteria > Bacillati > Cyanobacteriota > Cyanophyceae > Leptolyngbyales > Trichocoleusaceae > Trichocoleus > Trichocoleus sp. Lan. Next base: position 6,102 of record NZ_JAMPKA010000033.1, read on the forward strand.
CCCTGGCTGAGAGTGTTTTAGACTTTTTTTGGAGTTTAGATGCTGGCTTGTAGAAGACTTGCAGCAAGTAGTGCTAAGAGCGTATGTGCTGATGCGATCGCGTCTCTACTAGATAGATCAAGTGAGAAGGAGGCAGAATCTTGAAAAACCAGGGCGATAACTCAGCTTCTGTAGCGCATTATGCTATTAAAGAATTGCCCTTCTCACGGCTTCATGAGAATCAGAGTCCTTGGAGGCTCGTAAATGGTTCAGTTTCATATTCAACCAGACAGTGAAATTCCAGCGTCAAAACAGCTATTTGACCAAATGCAGTTTGCGATCGCCTCGCGACAGTTTCCCCCAGGTCATCGATTGCCCAGCACTCGGCAGCTAGCAATGCAGACAGGTCTGCACCGGAATACCATTAGCAAGGTGTACCGGCAGCTAGAAGACACTGGATTAGTAGAATCCCAAGCCGGATCGGGAATTTATGTCAAAGCCCAAGGAAACGAGGGCGGCACTGGACATAGCGGCCCCATACACGAACAATATCCCCATGCCTACAAGCTGGTGCAGCACAGCCTGGATGAACTGCTCAACCAAGGTTGCACCCTCAACCAAGCCAGAGAACTATTTCTAGCAGAAGTTGACTGGCGCTTACGCTGTAGTGCGCGAGTGCTGGTCACGGTTCCGTCACGAGACATCGGTGCTGGGGAATTGATGGTTCAGGAACTGGAAAAATCTTTAGGGATACCCGTACAGTTGGTGCCGATGGAGGAACTCAGTAAAATACTCGATCAAACCCACTCCGGCACCGTGGTGACTAGCCGCTATTTTATTGGGGATGCGGAAGCGATCGCTGCCCCACGAGCGGTGCGCGTCATCCCCGTCGATATTTACGACTACGCTCAAGAACTCCAGCTGGTTCAACGCCTGCCTAAAGACAGCTGTATGGGTCTGGTGAGTCTCAGCTCAGGCATTCTCGGAGTTGCAGAAATTCTTATCCACAGCCTGCGCGGGGATGATTTGCTGGTGATGACAGCCCAGGTAAAAGACACCTACAAACTCAACGCGATCGTTCGCAGTGCCCAAACGATTGTTAGCGATCGCGCCAGTTTTGCCACCGTCAAAGCCGCAGTCGCCGCCGCCCGTGAAGACATTATTCGTCCTCCGGAGCTATTATGTAGCGAAAACTATATTGGCACCAAGTCAATTAACTTGCTCAAGCGCGAACTCGGTTTAGGTTAACAATTTTGGATCTTAGATTTCAACGATCGGATTTCGACGCTCAGACAGTCTAGCTCATCCCATTTGGCAGCCTAAAGTGCCGATTCAGGTGGGATTACCCACCTGCACCCTTCGGTTCAGGCTGAACTTTTGGACGATCCAGATGCTCTAGGGTCTTCATCAGAGATTCAAGTTTTTCACTCAGAAACCCCTTCTAAAATTGGCAATTCCTTGTTGAAACATCGGCAAGAAGCAATCGGAGCAAAGATGACGATTTAGATGAAACCTTCGATGGGTTTAAAAGATGCCATTGAGAAACACCGTGCTGCTAAAGCTTTCCAACCCGATCCCATTCCAGACTTTCGTTTGGAAGAAATCTTTACTTTAGGGATACACGCGCCATCCGGTTAAAATTTACAGTCTTGGCTTGTAAAATCACTCCACACGTATATGTTTGCTGTCTGCTACTCTTAGGCGATGCCGCCGATGAACCAATCAAACATAATAAGGGGCGCTTTGGTATAGATCGGGTTTACTATAGCGACAGTTATGGTGATTTCCGTCTATAGACTTATGCAGAAGTTTTCAAAAAGCCCCTCCGGGTGATTGGCATAACCTGCAATTAAGGGTATATTTACACCTCAAGAACAGCCGGCTCCTTTTGCTTAGCGATCGCGTCCGGACCGCTAGCTGCAACTGGCAACTGTTGCGATAGTAATCGGGAACAATTTTGCTCTAACGCCTTCTTAATTTTTTTTAAATCAAAGGCGTTTTCCCCAAACCGTTGCCAAAACTGGCAATTCTTAAGCCAGAATCTGTAAAGATATCCTGACAGCTAAAACAAACTTTTGTGCGGAACTCTAACTCCTGATGCTATGACTGCTGTGCCCCTTCCTCGCCAGCCATCTCCCTTACCTGACGGCGGTACCACCGCCGAAACGACGCCTGTTTTCGCGCTCAAAGAACTGGTGGCGCGTTTGCATCGAGAACAGCGCAAGATTCAAGACTTGCTCTCGTCGTTAGGGTTTGCCCTGCGTAGCTTCAATAACTTGAATCAGTTTTTGGAGTTGATTCCGTTGATGGCAACGCGGGTCACAGATGCCGATGGCGGCATTCTCATCCGGTTTTTGCCGAATGGTCAGGTGCGGCTAGAACGCCTGCACTGTCAGGAAGGTCAATCTTGTCAGGATATTCGCAAGGCGCTTAACGCCGCAACCCGTCAGGCGAGTAATCCCTCGACAACAGCAGAGGGGGTCGCCACACCGCCATCATTGGATTCTCAACTGAGCCGGTTTTTGGGGCCAGACATTCAGGTATTTGGCACTCCGATTCTGGTGAAAAATACAGAGCGGGGACGTCTTTATGTGTTCAGCCGCGATCCCAAATATATTTGGACAGACACCCGGCAGAAGTTGGTGCGCTTAGTTGCCGATCAAACAGCAGTTGCGATCGCGAACGATGAACTCACCGTCGAACTACGCCAAAAAGAACGCCTAGATAAAGAATTAGAAATTGGTGCCGATATCCAGCTGCGCCTACTACCGCGACAATGTCCGAATATTTATGGAGTCGAACTAGCGGCAAAGTGCCAAACGGCTAGTCGCGTCGGCGGAGATTACTATGATTTTATTCCCGCCAATTATGACCAGCTGCGCCCCCAAACAGACAGTGATTCGGAAGTGGAAACTGCCCGAAGAGGATCGGTTCCGTGGAGCCTGGTAATCGGGGATGTCATGGGCAAAGGCGTCCCCGCCGGTCTAATCATGACGATGACGCGCGGGATGCTGCGAGCCGAAGTGCTAAACAGGCACTCACCGGCGAAGATCCTGCAACATTTAAACCGGGTAATGTATGCCGATTTGGAAAACTCCCATCGGTTTGTCACCCTGTTTTATTCCGAATACGATCCGCAAACCCGGATTCTGTCTTACAGTAATGCCGCCCACCATCCTCCCTTGTTATGGCAGGCATCAACCCGTTCCATCAAGCGCTTGGATACCTGGGGAATGCTGATTGGTCTGGATGCCGATTCCCAGTATGAAGATGCCCAAGTCCAGCTGTATCCTGGGGACACGATTATTTATTACACCGATGGTTTTACCGATGCGGCAAATCAAAATGGCGATCGCTTTGACGAAGAAAAGCTGAGCCGCACCTTCCAGTGGGCTTGCCAGCATTGCAACAGCACCCAAGCGATTTTAGATTACCTATTTGAGCAAGTACAGCAGTTTATCGGTCCATCCAGCCGGAACGGAGATGATATGACGCTAGTGGTGATGCAGGTCAAAAGTTAATCGGTAATGAGTCATTGGTCATTTCCTATACCCATGACTCATTACCCATCACTGACTCCCCCACTAGCAAAGACATCAGCTTTGTGTTAATACAATCTGAACGGATGCGCGAGCAACCTTTGCCAACATCTCTCTTTGTTGTGAGGAAATCAGAGTCATGGTGCTTAATGAAATGCACGAAATAATCGGTTGGTTGCCCAACTTGACCCACGGTTACGATACGGTATCGCTTTGGTTTTCGCACTCGCCGGTCAATTGGCCCGTCTTGGCGCAAGAAATCAGAGACCCAAAAGTGTTAGACCAGATGCAGAATGCCTTTAACTACTTCATTAAATCAGGGCAAGTCTGGGCGCTGTTAATCGGGCTGTTTTTTGGCTACCTGATTCGAGGGATTACGGCTTAGTGGATAGCGTTTGAAGGTTTAATAAAGTTAAAGGTTGAAGGTTGAAAGTTGAATGTTTGGATACAGCTTGCTCGTCCTGAAATTTGCTAAAGAGTAAGATGCTTGCCTTTGCAAGCTACAACCTTCTCGACGAGCCAACTTTCAACCTGCTCGCCTTTCAAGCTGCTCGCCTTTGAATCTGTTAATCCAACGTTACCAAGAAGCTCGTGACTCAACAAAAAACTTGGAGCCAACGGTTTGAATCGGCGTTGCATCCTGCGATCGCTCGCTTCAACGCTAGTATCGGCTTCGACATCGAACTCATCGAATACGACCTCACCGGCTCGATTGCCCATGCCAAAATGCTCGCTCACACCGGCATTATTTCAGAGTCGGAGGCACAACAGCTAGTCGCAGGCTTAGAACAAATCCGCCAAGAATACCGAGAAGGAAACTTCAATCCAGGGATAGATGCAGAAGACGTTCATTTTGCGGTGGAGCGTAGGCTGACAGAAATTACCGGAGATGTCGGCAAAAAACTGCACACGGCGCGATCTCGCAACGATCAAGTAGGCACTGACACCCGCCTCTACTTGCGAGATCAAATTTCCCAAATTCGCAGCCAGTTGCGCGAATTTCAGGGAGTTCTCCTCGACCTTGCCCAAAATTACGTCGAAACCCTAATTCCCGGCTATACGCACCTACAACGCGCCCAACCAGTCTCTTTAGCTCACCACCTCCTCGCCTACTTTCAAATGCTAGAACGGGACTGGGAGCGGCTAGGAGAAGTCTATGGGCGCGTCAATATCTCGCCTTTGGGGAGTGGCGCACTTGCCGGAACCACTTTCCCCATCGATCGACACTACACCGCCAAACTGCTCAACTTTGATGGGGTCTATGCCAACAGTATGGATGGCGTGAGCGATCGCGATTTTGCGATTGAATTTCTCTCTAGCGCCAGCCTGATCATGGTTCACCTCAGCCGTTTATCGGAGGAAGTCATCCTTTGGTCATCTCACGAATTCGGCTTTGTCACCCTCAAAGATAGCTGCGCCACCGGCTCCAGCATCATGCCCCAAAAGAAAAACCCCGACGTGCCTGAACTCGTGCGGGGTAAAACAGGTCGTGTTTTTGGGCATCTGCAAGGAATGCTAGTGCTGATGAAAGGGCTACCTTTGGCTTACAACAAAGACTTACAAGACGACAAAGAAAGCCTATTTGACAGTGTAAAGACCGTTAAAGGCTGCCTAGAAGCAATGACCATTTTGTTTCGCGAGGGGCTAGAATTTCGTACCGCTCGCCTTGCAGAAGCCGTCGCGGAAGATTTCTCCAACGCGACCGATGTTGCTGATTACCTAGCAGCGCGGGGTGTCCCCTTCCGGGAAGCTTACAATCTCGTGGGCAAGGTTGTAAAAACTTCCCTCGCTGCCGGTAAACTTCTCAAGGATTTGAGCTTGGAAGAATGGAAGGAATTGCACCCAGCTTTTGAGCCAGACATCTATGAAGCCATCTCTCCAAGACAAGTAGTTGCCGCTCGTAACAGCTACGGCGGTACCGGATTTGAGCAAGTGAGACAAGCGATTCAAGCTGCCCAGTCTCGGCTGAGTAGTTAGGACTAAGTAATCAGGACTGAGGACTGAGTAATTAGGACTGAGTAATCAAGACTGAGGGCTGAATAGGGGATTTCTCAATTTCGCAAAAGAGTTAGTAGCTGAGGAAAAATATTTTTCTTCCTCAGCCCTCAATCCTCAGTCCTCAGTCCTCAACCCTCAATCCTCAGAACCGAGCAATGGCTAACCCATCGCGCCGCCCATTGCTCCCATTCCTCCTCCCATCTTGTCTTCATCCTCCTCATTGGTTCTCTCTCCGGGCGATCTTTGACGCCGGAATTTAGAGAACCGACCCGTAGTTTGACGTTTACGAAACTTGCGGGCGTATGCTTGATTACGCTGCGCCTTTTCTTTCTTAGGGTTACGGCGCTTCGCCATGTTCACCTCTTTGATATACGACTAAAAAATGGTGCCTTTGGGTTTTCCCCCGCACCTGATGCTTGTTGGTGTTGCCAGTCACGCCCAAGGCTTGGAAAAGCAGGTGCTAGAATCTGCCAATCTGGCAGTCTACCGCGATCGCCCTCTTTTCGAGGGTTCTCCTTCGGTCTGGCTTGGTTGATCTGCATCTGACGCCCCATCCATTTTGCACCATCCAGCACCGAAATAGCTGTCTTTTTTTGCGGAGCTTCCACCCTCTCTACGAAAGCAAAGCCCCGCACTTTGCCTGTCTTCCGGTCGCTTGGTATCGCCACACTTTTGGCTGAACCAGATGCAGAGACTTGTTTAAGGTCTTCTGGAGTAACCTGCGAAGACAGACTTTCGATGTAAATAGTCATCCAACAATATCCATCCGAACAGTTGATTCAGATGAAAGCCGAGAGAGAGAAGAGCGACCTAGAAGCGCAAAATTAAAGCGTCTCTAGCAACTTCTCAGAACCTACTCTTGTCCAAGTGAATCTAGACAGAGAGTGTGTTGCTCTCCCAGAGCATTTTTTTGGCTCTGGAAGCCTCTGCCTTCAAACCTGTGGAAGAAACATCGAAACAGGCTAGCCTAAAAACGGCGGGTCGCAGACTGACGTGACCGAACTTGCATCTGTAACGTATATCATAACAGCCTGTCAGCAGCCTACTAAAAAGCGCTGACTTGCTGCGGTTGAAAACATCCCCATGTCCCTAAAACTCAGCGATACTGCTTCTTGGCTGGGTAAAATTGTCAGCCGTAACCGCAGCAAAAAGCTAAAAAATTCCGCACCAAGCAGTTGATACGCTTTCAGCGCTGCACATGAATGCGATCGGCTCGGATGGTAACATTGAGAAGATTTATCTTCAGGTGACTGAATCTCAAAAAGCGGAAATTCTCGCTGATTTAAAATTTTAATTTGTAGAGGTGGATGAATAAGCAATTCTGGCATCCCCAGAACTATGCGGATTCAGCCCTTGGGGAAACCCTCCTTTTGCAAAGTTTTAAATTTTATCTGGAATCGGAGAACTTCCTGCTCATAAATTGACTCTAAAAGTAAAAGTTCCTTTCTGCGTTGAAGTAAAGCTTCTTTTGCCTATGCGTCGGTCATGGCGATTTATACAAACAGTGCTAGGGATTATTTTCCGCCATCCCATTATCGGCACAACTATCATCCCGATTTTGCCAGATGGTCGAATTGTGTTCATTCGACGCGGAGACACAGGTGAATGGGGTTTTCCTGGCGGTATTGTTGATTGGGGTGAGGACATTCCGACATCAGCGCGGCGGGAGTTGGCGGAAGAAACTGGACTGGAGTTAGTAAAAATTCGCCGGTTAGTGGGAGTTTATTCTTCGCCAGACCGCGATCCCAGAATTCATTCGATTTGTGTAGCGCTAGAAGCAGAAGTGCAGGGAGAAATGCAGGTTCGGGATACGCTGGAAATTATGGAAGTCAAAGCTTTCTCTGTGACATCCTTGCCTCAAGGGAAACTCTGCCATGACCACGACCAGCAGTTGCAGGACTACTTGAACGGCTTGACAACCCTCGCATAAGCAGGATTTTCGATTTTGGATGAGTCAATCCATCGTCAATCTAGAATCTAAAATCTAAAATCTAAAATCTAGGATGACTCTACCGCTACGCAATTCTCGAATAAAGCTGTCCCAAGGACAAATCTTCTGGCGCGAAGTCGGTCAAGGGCCAGTTTTGGTTTTTTTACACGGATCGGCTCACGATAGTAGTCAATGGCTACCTGTCATCGATTGTTTGAGTCGAGATTACCACTGCTTTGCCCCAGATTTACTCGGCTTTGGTGACTCTGAACGCCCGAATGTTCACTACTCGATTGAGTTAGAGATGGAATGTCTCGCTGAGTTGTTGGAAGCATTAAACCAGCGGGAAGTTTATTTAATTGGTCACTCGCTGGGAGGGTGGATTGGGGCAAGCTTTGCGCTGAAATATTTGGAACAGGTGCGCGGATTAGTGCTGATAGCTCCAATTGGGGTGGAAGCGGAGGGATTAAGAACAGAGCGATCGCGCCCCTCTCTATTTACATCTCTATTTAAGCGGCTGTCTAAGGTGGTATCCTCCGGGTGGCAATCGCTCATAGATGCGATCGCTCGTGTCTCCAACAATCGCCTGTTTCCCCGCAAGCAGACTGGGCAAAAGAAGCGGCGACAAGAACAGCCGGTGCAGTTTCCCATTACCGACAAGCTATTATTTCAACGCCGCCGCGCCGAAATTCAAGCAGAATTATTGAAAGAAAGACTGGAGTGGCTGAAAGTCCCCGTTTTGATTTTGCAAGGCGATCGCGACAGTCGTTCTAGAATTGCCGAAAGTCAAGCCTACGCGGACTTAACTCCATCAGCTCAGTTGGAAATTATTAGCTTTGCGGGAAACGATCTACCCGAAGCGTTGCCAGATGTCGTGGCTCAGTATATTCGAGATTTCGTTAGTAAGCATTAGGGGCGCATAGGCTGTGCGCTTGTAGTGGAGTTAATAAAAGAACCTCACCCCCAACCCCTCTCCGCTTGCGGAGAGGAGCCGGAGCCGCAGGTGGAGGCGGGGTAAGGTTTTTCTCAATTGTGGAGAATCAAGCGGATTTGATGTGAATCGCTTTATTAAGGACTAAGAACTAAGGACGACTGACCGCATTCCCATAAATATCAGATTCGGGTCGCTAATTATCTGACTGGCTATTTCAGGAAACTGGATTTGGAGATAAGCAAATAAAGTAGCGCGATCGCCTCCCGTCAAAATCACCCGACTACCTGGAAATTTCTGCCACCAAGCCTGGATAAAGTCTTTGATTCCAGCCAAGACAGTGTAGATAACGCCACTCTGAATCGCCTCCGGTGTGTTTACAGCAAAACGCGGCGGCATTTCCTGGGGCAATTCTATCGGTGGTAACGCAGCAGTTCTTTGGGTTAGAGACTGTAGCTGTAACCTTAACCCAGGCAAAATCGCCCCACCCACTAGCCGATGGTTGACATCTGCACTCGTAAATGTCAAAGCAGTTCCAGCGTCAATCACTAAAGAAGGCAAGCCCCAAACTTCGCCAGCACCCAACACCGCTAAAGCCCGGTCAATACCAAGAGTGGGATAAAGTCCTTCAAGGGGCAATTGGTCTAAAGTCATGACACGGATATCTGGGTAACTTTGCCAAAGTGCTGTTTGCTCTGGAACCACCGAAGCCAGATAAATCGGCAACTTTGATTGCTGATTGTGGATTTTGGATAATGAATTGGTCGGACTGGGTGGCAAAATTTCCAGTGGAAATTTACCCGCTGCTAAGCGCTGCGCCAGACGATTCACAGTTGCCGCTGGCAGATAGTTGCTATCCCAGGCATCCTGAAGAATTTCTCCCACAAAGTACGCCCAGTGCAGCCGCGAATTCCCAATCGTTAAAGCTAGCCAATTCATCGTTCTCTGAGCCTGGAGCCGTTCGGCACTTTTAAAACTCTTAACTCACTCATAGGTTTTTTAATAAATCTTTACAAGAGACTCGTGGCAGAATGAAAGAAGAAAAAATACCTAATGGGTTGCAACAGAAGGAGACCAGAGATGGTAGCGCTCACCGACCGAACCCAAAAACGCCTCACCATGCAGACCGGCGAAATCGCCCCTGACACGACAACGATTCGCTCGCTTGACTGGGATCGCGATCGCTTCGACATTGAATTTGGACTGCAAAACGGCACCACCTATAATTCCTTCATCATTCGGGGTGAGCAGACGGCTTTAGTGGATACCTCCCACGAAAAGTTTCGCCAGCTATATCTGGATGCATTACATGGACTGATTGACCCCAAAGAAATTGATTACCTGATTATCAGCCACACCGAGCCAGACCACAGCGGATTAGTCAAAGACATCTTGAAACTGGCTCCCCAGGTAACGGTGGTTGGGTCAAAAGTCGCAATTCAGTTTATCGAAGATTTTGTGCATCAGCCGTTTGAGCGGCGAATCGTCAAAAATGGCGACAAGTTGGATTTAGGCAACGGACACGAATTGGAATTCGTGATTGCCCCCAACTTGCACTGGCCCGATACGATTTTCACATTCGACCACAAAACCCAAATCCTGTATACCTGCGACGCTTTTGGCTTGCACTATTGCTCGGATAGCACCTTTGACGAAGATTTAGCCGCCATCGAAGCCGATTATCGGTTTTACTACGAATGCCTGATGGCTCCGAATGCCCGTTCCGTGCTATCTGCACTAAAACGGATGGGAGAACTGCCAGAAGTCAGCACCATCGCTACCGGACACGGTCCTCTGCTGCGCCACCATGTAGTTGAACTGACGGGACGTTATCGTCAGTGGAGCCAAGCTCAAACCAAGGGAGAGACGACCGTAGCGGTCTTTTATGTCTCCGATTACGGATATAGCGATCGCCTTTCTCAATCTCTTGCCAAAGGGATTACCAAAACTGGCGTCGCCGTCGAGACACTCGACCTAAAATCCGCCGATCCTCAGGAAGTGCAAGAACTCGTGGGGCGTTCATCTGGGTTAGTCATTGCCACACCCCCAGCCGCCTCTGCTACCGCCCAAGCGGCGATTGGCACCGTTTTAGCTGCTGCCAAGGAAAAACAAGTGGTCGGGATTCTGGAGTCCTATGGAGGAGATGATGAACCCGTCGATCCGCTGGTGAGTAAATTTAGAGAGTTAGGGCTGACAGTCGCATTTCCAGCAATTCGGATTAAAGACACACCCGGAGAAGCCACCTATCAGCTGTGTGAAGAAGCGGGAACTGACTTGGGACAATTGCTTACCCGCGATCGCAACATCAAACAGATTAAATCTCTTGATGCCGAATTAGAAAAAGCCCTGGGACGCATCAGCGGTGGATTGTACATCATCACTGCCAAAAAAGGCGAAGTCAAAGGTGCCATGTTAGCTTCCTGGGTGGCACAAGCCAGCTTCCAACCCCTAGGATTCACAATCGCTGTCGCAAAAGACCGGGCTATTGAGTCGATGATGCAAGTAGGCGATCGCTTTGTCCTCAACGTCTTAGAAGAAGGAAATTATCAAAATTTGATGCGGCACTTTTTAAAACGATTCCCCCCTGGCGCGGATCGATTTGCCGGGATCAAATCTCAGCCTGCGGAGAATGGTTCCCCGATTCTGACGGAAGCCCTCGCATACATGGAGTGTGAAGTCTCTAGCCGCATGGAATGCAGCGATCATTGGATAGTTTACAGCACCGTTCAATCCGGTCGCGTCTCCAAACCCGACGCCCTCACAGCGGTTCACCATCGCAAGATCGGAAATTATTATTAACGCTCTTGATGCGCCAAGGTTAGCGCTCTCGGTACGCAAAGAAGCAGCTTTAACTTTGCGCTACGAGAGTGTACCTTTGCGTTTAAAAAAATTACCGTTTTAACTTATGATGACAGCCACAAAACCCCGCGATGTTCAGGTTCTCCCGATTGGTGCAGATACAACTGTGTTGCGATCGCGCACTTGGGACAGACTTAAGTTTGAAATCGAATATGCTCTACAACGGGGCACAACGGCGAATTCTTATGTGATTCAAGCGGATAAAACAGCGCTCATCGATCCGCCGGGAGAATCATTTACAGGCATTTTTCTGTCCGCTTTACAGCAGCGGTTTGACTTAAAAAAGCTGGATTACGTGATTTTAGGACACGTCAACCCCAACCGAGTTTTTACGCTGAATGCTTTACTAAAACTGGCCCCTCAAATTACTTTTGTTTGCTCAAATCCAGGGTCAATTCTGCTGCGAAATCTTTTTGAAAACACTTTTCCGGAAACTTTACAAGAACACAATCTACAAATTGCCATAATGCGGGGGGAAGAAACCCTCGATTTAGGCAAAGGTCATCACTTACAATTTATCCCCACGCCCAGTCCCCGTTGGCCTGACGCCCTTTGCACCCACGACTCCCTAACCGAAATTTTGTATACGGATAAGCTTTTCGGGGCGCACGTTTGCGGCGATCAGGTGTTTGATGAAGGATGGACGGTGTTTAGCGAAGATCGGCGCTACTATTACGATTGTCTGATGGCTCCCCACGCTCGGCAAGTCGAAACAGCGCTAGACAAACTGACACAGGATTTGCCAGCCAGACTCTATGGGACGGGTCATGGCCCCTTGGTGCGCTACAGTCTGATCCCGCTGACGCAAGCTTACCGTCAATGGAACCAGCAGCAAAGGGCAACTGAAACGAGCGTGGCGCTGCTCTATGCTTCAGCTTATGGAAATACGGCAACCTTGGCGCAAGCGATCGCTAGTGGTATTACCAAAGCAGGCGTTGCTGTCGAATCAATTAACTGCGAATTTGCCGAACCCTCGGAAATTCAAGAAGCTGTAGAAAAATCAGATGGGTTTATCATGGGTTCTCCTACCCTCGGCGGTCATGCTCCCACGCCGATTCAAACTGCCTTGGGCATTGTCCTATCCAACGCGAGCAAAGGCAAGCTGGCGGGTGTTTTTGGTTCTTATGGCTGGAGTGGGGAAGCGATCGATCTACTAGAAGGCAAGTTAAAAGATGCTGGATATCGCTTTGGCTTCGATCCGATTCGAGTCAAATTTAAACCCACCGAGGTGACGCTGAAATATTGCGAAGAAGCCGGGACAGACTTCGCCCAAGCGTTGAAAAAAGCTAAAAAAGCCAAAATGGCTCGACAACAGTTAAGCGTGCAACCGATTTCACCTTCGCAATCTGCCAGGATCGAACAAGCGGTGGGGCATCTGGTTGGCTCTCTTTCCGTTGTAACAACGAAACAAGGCGAACTCAGCGGGGCGATGTTGGCTTCTTGGGTGTCTCAGGCAACTTTTAATCCCCCCGGTTTAACCATTGCTGTCGCCAAGGATCGAGCGATTGAATCGCTGATGCATTCTGGCGGAAAATTTGTTTTAAATATTTTGGGAGAAGGCAAGCACATTGGCTTGATGAAGCATTTTCTCAAACCTTTTGGCCCTGCTGAAGACCGATTTGCGGGTGTCGCGACACAAGACGCCCAAAATGGTTGTCCGATTCTTTCCGACGCCCTTGCTTATCTCGAATGCACTGCCCGCACCCGGATGGAATGTGGCGATCACTGGTTGGTCTACGCTGTGGTGGAAAATGGCAAGGTGTTACAGCAAGAAGGCGTCACCGCTGTTCATCATCGAAAATCGGGTAGCCATTATTAGAGAGGGAAGTAGGTGAAAAGGGGATTCGTCTTTTCGCAATCCCCCGTAACTAATAACTAATTGAAGATGCTCCATTTCTATATAAGTTGTTAGCTTGGAAAGTAGGCGATCGCTCTGTTTGGATCTGCTAACTCAGTATTTTTTCAAGGAGACATCATCGCTGGTGTTGACAACTTGCATCCTAGCGATCGCTAAAGCTTACTGCTAGAGCCGAAAGGCTCGAAGGGTTGAAATGGCGCTATTTGAGACTGCCCAAACCAACTTTCGCCGCAGGCTAACTCGTGCGATCGCGTTGCCGTTGATTTTGATGCTGGCGCTCTCCGGCATCTTATTTTTGCAGCTCAACCGCTTACTTTCGGTGACGCGGTGGGTTGACCACACCGACCAAGTCATTGCCCAAGCGAACTATACTCAGAGACTGCTGTTAGATATGGAAAGCGGGATTCGCGGGTATCTTATCACCGGCAATCCGGCTTTTTTAGCGCCTTACCGACAGTCAAGTTTGTTAATCAATCCGGCTTTTAATGACTTGCGTTCTTTAATTTCGGACAACCCGCGACAAACTCAGCGTCTCAAAGAGTTGCGAGCAATTTATGAGCAGTGGAATCGATATGCCCCCTCCCAGATCGCTCGCAAGCAGCGCAACGGCGATTATGAATTCTCTGTGCTTAACACTCGTAAACAACTGATGGACGCAATGCGGCTTCAGCTTGCCTCGTTCATCGAAACCGAGGAGGTGCTGCGGGACGTTCGCACTGACACCGCTCAAAAAACAACCTATCTGACGATTGGCAGTACTCTCGGCTTAACGGTTGGGTTGGGAAGCCTGCTGGCATTGTTCACCAGCCGTCAGTTGATGGCAGTAGCAAAAACCTACAAACACGCCCTGGCGATCGCCCAAGAGCAAACAAACGCGCTGCGTCGAGCTGCCCAGCGATTGGAAGCTTTGCATCAGATCGACCGGGCGATTCTGGAAGCCCATTCATCGGCAGAACTTGTCCGCGCCGCATTGTCGCGGATGCAGCTTTTGGTGCCTTGCCAGCAGGCTTTTGTGGTGTTGTTTAACTTTGAAACTGGCGTTGCCCAAGTGATAGCCGGAAGTGTCAACGCAGATTTGCCGTTCCGAGAAGGCGCTACGCTCCAAATTGACGAGTTTCTGCCTGAATTTGTCTTAGGGCAACAGAGACCCCCTTCTCTAGAGAACGCGGCACTCAATCGTTGTCCGCCTGCCATGAAGCGAATAGGGGAAGGGCAAAGTATCTGCATTACTTTACCCCTGCGGGTCGAAGAAAATCTGATCGGCGAACTGATTCTAAGTGCCACGGAACCAGCAACGTTTAATCCGGAACACCAAGAGATTGCCAGCGAGGTTGCCAACCAACTTGCGATCGCGATGCAGCAAGCTGAGTTACGAGAACAACTCGAACAGTACAATGCACAACTGGAGCAGCGCGTCAGCGATCGCACTGTCCAATTGCAGGAAGCCAATGCTGAATTGGAGGCGTTTGCCTATTCCGTTTCTCACGACCTCCGTGCGCCATTGCGTGCCATGCAGGGTTTCAGTCACGCTTTATTAGAGGATTATGGCGACTCCTTAGATCCCATCGGGCAAGATTATGCCCAGCGCATCATTACGGCTTCCCAGCGCATGGATACCTTAATCCAGGATCTGCTCGACTATAGTCGCCTCAGCCGCACGGAGATTCGTCTCCAGCCGATTCACCTAGAAGCGGTTGTGGTGGAGGTACTGTCTCAACTAGAGCCAGAACTGCGGCAAAAACAAGTCCAGGTGACAGTAGAACCACCGCTGCCTCAAGTCGTCGGGCATCGCACCACCTTGTTTCAAGTATTGACAAATTTGCTAAATAATGCCATAAAATTTGTTGCTCCTGGAGTCCAACCGCAGGTGCGAGTGTGGGCAGAAGTTAGGGAGAGAGGGGAAGCTGAGGAACAGGGTATTGTAGAGACAAGAGCGATCGCATCTAGAGCCGAAGAGCCAGAGAGTAATCAACCTTCAGCAAGTTCCCAATTTTGGGTACGCTTGTGGATAGAAGACAACGGCATCGGCATTGCTCCAGAACATCAACAACGCATTTTTCGCGTCTTCGAGCGCCTACACGGAATTGAAAGTTACCCCGGCACTGGCATTGGGTTGGCAATTGTGCGGAAAGGGTTAGAACGCATGGGAGGTCATGCCGGAGTCGAGTCGCAAGCTGGTGAGGGAAGCAGATTTTGGATAGACCTGCCCAAGGCTAGAGACGAATGTTGAACGCGTCTAACTATACTATTTTGCTGGTGGAAGACGACTCCAATGACATTTTCCTGATCCAGCGAGCTTTTCGGAAAGCTAACCTGCTTAACCCATTGCAAGTGGTGGAAAATGGGGAGGCAGCCGTGTTTTACCTTGCGGGCGAACCGCCTTACACCGATCGCGATCGCTACCCCCTACCCGTTTTGATCCTGCTAGACCTGAAACTCCCTCGCAAGTCGGGTCTTGAGGTGCTGGAATGGTTACGGCAGCAGCCAGACCTGAAGCGCCTGCCGGTTGTTGTTCTAACTTCCTCCGAGGAAAATCGTGACATCAACCAAGCCTATGACCTGGGAGCCAACTCTTACTTGGTTAAACCAGTTGCTTTTGAAGCGTTGCTGGATATGGTGAAAACACTGAATTCATATTGGCTCATTTTCAACCAGAAGCCAAAATTAGAGGAGAGTTGAAAGTTGGAAAGACTTTGAAAGCTGAAAGCTTAAATCTTCAACCCTTTCAACCTTCCAACTAAATAGCGGATATGAGCCAGACCTTACGTATTTTACTGATCGATGACAACCCTGATGATCGCCTCCTAGCAGCTCGTCAGCTCAGCCGAGCCTTTTCCGATCTCCAAATTCAGGAGATTGCAGAAATCAATGCCTTGAACCAGGCACTTGCGGCAGATGGCTTCGATGCCGTTGTCACTGACTATCAACTGCGCTGGAGTGATGGTCTGACGGTTCTGCGTGCCGTTAAAGATCGGTATCCCGACTGCCCCGTGGTGATGTTTACTAATACAGGCAGCGAAGAGATTGCTGTAGAAGCGATGAAGGCGGGGCTGTCCGACTACGTTCTGAAGTTGCCCAAATATTACAACCGTCTGCCGGCTGCGGTGCAGTTAGCCCTAGAACGAGCCGAAACTCAGCGAAGAGCCGCTCGTCTGGAAGCGCATCGGCAAGCTTTGAGTGAGGTATCGCGAGCTTTTGCTGAGAAAATTCCGGAATTTCAAGCAGTTCTAGAACTGGTCAGTCAGCAAATAGCGCAGCGACTGGGAAATCTGTGCGTAGTTCGCATCCTATCAGATGATGGAAAGTACCTCAACCCGGTAGCAATTTATCATCCAAACCCAGAAGCCCTCGCCTGCTTGCAAGAAACCCTCGCCACCGAGGCACACCGCGTTGATGAGGGTTTGACGGGTCGGGTCTTTAAAACGGGCGAGACGCTACTGATTCCAGTCGTGTCGCCAGAGGAGATACAACCTTTGAGCGAGTCCAAGTATTTGCCCTACTTGCAGCGCTTTGGGATATACAGCATTTTGATCGCACCCTTAGAGGTACGAGGTCGGCGGATTGGGACTTTATTCGTTTCGCGCGATCGCCCCGGATATTCCTATACTCGTGATGACCAATTCTTTCTGCAAGACCTCGCGGATCGGGCTGCTTTGGCAATTGACAATGCCCGACTCTACCGGGAAGCTCAGGAAGCCAACCACCTCAAGGACGAGTTCCTGGCAACCCTGTCTCACGAACTCCGCACCCCCCTGAACTCTATCCTCGGATGGGCAACGCTACTCCGCAATCAGAAGCTAACTCCCACTGTTATCAGTCGTGCCCTTGAGAGTATTGAGCGCAACGCCAAGGCGCAGGTAAAACTCACCGATGAAATTCTAGATGTCTCGCGGATTATTCGGGGCAAGCTACACCTGAATATTCGCTCGATCGAGCTGAGACCTATCATTGATGAAGCGATTAATATCTTGCGTCCGGCAGCGGATGCCAAGGGGATTCGAGTCAAGGCGGTACTAGACCGCTCAGTTGGCTTGGTCGCTGCCGATCCAGATCGCTTGCAGCAAGTCGTTTGGAATCTACTCTCCAACGCCATCAAGTTCACATCAGAAGGCGGGCAAATTGAGGTGCGGCTGGAGAGGGTTGAAGGAAAACTTGAAGAAAAAGTTGAAGTGCAACCCACGAACTCTCCACCTAATAACCCGCAACCTTCAACTTTCTTTGCCCAAATCCAAATTAGCGACACAGGCATGGGCATTAGCCCCGACTTTCTGCCCTATGCGTTTGACCGCTTTCGTCAAGCTGACGCGAGTACCACGCGATCGCATGGAGGATTAGGACTCGGATTAGCGATTGTGCGTCACTTGGTGGAATTGCACGGTGGCACCGTTCGTGCTGCCAGTCTCGGAATCGGGCAGGGAGCAACGTTTACAGTGCTTCTACCACTTTTTGATAAAAGTCGAGAAACCGAGGGGCAGGAGCGCCAGGGGGCAGAGGAGCCGGGGAGCGGGGAAGCTAAGGAGAAGGTAGCACAAGCACCTCAACTCCTGAGCGGATTGCAGGTTCTAGTTGTGGATGATGATACGGATACACGCGAATTGATCGCCCTCGTGCTTGAAGAGTCTGGGGCGAAAGTGAAAGCGATCGCATCCGTAGCCGAGGCGTTAGAAGTCCTTCGTAGCTGGCAGCCCGATTTGCTGGTGAGTGATATTGGAATGCCAGAGGAAGATGGCTACGCCCTCGTCGGCAAGGTGAGAACTCTGGAAGAAAAAACCGGAAAACAAATTCCAGCCCTAGCGCTGACCGCATACGCTAGGGAGGAAGACAAAAACCGCGCCCTGAAGGCAGGTTTTCAAATGTACCAGTCTAAGCCCGTCGAGCCTGATGATTTAGTGGCGGCGGTGGCACTTCTGGCTGGGTGTGCAGGCTAAGTCTAGCTAAGGCGCTTTTCTAGATATTGACCGATCATTTGCTGTTCTCCGGCACGGGAGATGATCGTTTGCCGGGTGCGGTAGCTTCGACCAATCAGTTTTAATTCTTCTTCAAATGAAGAGTCTCTGTACTCTGTCCGCAAGCACAAAGTTTTGGGATTGGGGAAATAATACTCAGCCGTGACGGGTTTCGGAGTGGCAAAGCCGCGATCGCGATAGAGTGTGGTTCCTAATGCGCCAAACAGTGTTGAACCTTTGGACTCTTTGCGGTTTGTGACTGAATTTGTGCTGTTCCATTCTACATAGGAACCACAAATCAGCGCTGCTGGATCTTCCAGCTGGTGTAACTCTGCCAAATGTAGCAATTCCGAGCTTCCCTGTTCCAGAAACCGGACGGTAATCAGACTCACCATCTCCTTGGTTTCTCCATCCGGCAGCGTATAGTAGCGTCTTTCAGAGTGCCATTTGCCCTCTGATTCCTGAAAAAACGCTGCAATTAAAGATTCTTCATTGGTTTGGGCAAGTTGTCTTAGTGTTGTCACCAGTACCAGTCCTCATATGAATTGAAAATAAAGTTCTTGCAAGCGTCAATTTTTGCTTGGTAGCTATGGGACTTATCACCCTTTTATTTGACCTTTATGCAAGCAATCTGATGAACGGTTGTGCAAGTCACGGTTTCTAGTGACACCCGATCTGGGTACAGTTGAGCGCCACTATATCGGGTCAGCTATCTGGCACTTAGCTGACGTACCACCTTGGCTAGAGTGGTAAGCCTGCCAAAATGCAAGTTACTGTTAACAATCTTAATAATAATAGATGATAGCTAAAAATACTTACTAGCGGCTCTGTCATCCGGAAGAATCTTAGAACCGTCTATCCCCTAAGGGCGCGACGAAAGGTGGAAAAGCGTTCGAGAGAGATTATCGCGGTTTTCAGTTGAGTGCGATATTTGGAACTTCACCCCCAGCCCCTCCTCGTTCACAGAGAGGAGAATATGGAACCTCACCCCCAACCCCTCTCCGTTCACGGAGAGGGGAGAATATTAAACCCCTCTTCGTTGACGGCGCGACACTAGCGGCAGCAAGGCGGGGCAGGCAGCGAGGAGAATCGGGAATATTAAACCCCTCCTCGTTTACGGGGAGGGGCAGGGGTGGGGTTAAAATGTACGGCATCCAATCGAGAATAGCTATCTAGCAATCTATATTTGAGTTGTGAGCCAAGCGATCGCGGACATTCGCCTCAGATGTCGCCCACTGGACGATCGCTTGGGTTAAGCCGTCTAGAGTGTATTCTGGGGCTTCGACATCCACTCGCCCCAGCAGAGAAAGACAGGTTTTAGAAGTTTGAGGGCCAATCGAGGCGATACAGACACCTTGTAAGGGTAATTTGTCGATTTCACCGACTAATTGACCAAAAAATTGCACGGTTTTAGAACTTGCAAAAGTAATCACATCTACTGCTTGTCGCTGGAGGGCATCTAAGGCGGCGGGTGCGATCGCTTTCGGGCACTGAGATTGATAAGCCGCCACTTCGATTACTTCCGCACCCTGGGCGGTTAATTCCTTCACCAAGACTTCTCTTCCACCCGTTTCCACTCTAGGAAAGAGAATTTTCTTGCCTCCTAACGATTCTGGAAAGTATTCAACTAGCGAATCTGCAACAAAATCTGGGGGAATAAAATCAGGTTGTAAGCCATGCTGCTTGAGACTTTGGGCGGTTTTCTTCCCGACGACGGCAATTTTGACCCCGGCTAAGGCACGGGCATCTTGATTTCCCGCTTCCAGCCGTTCAAAAAAGTAATCAACCCCGTTGCTGGAAGTGAGAATTAACCAGTCGAAATCCGATAAGTGCGCGATCGCACGATCCAATTCTTCCCAACTGGAAGGCGGAGTAATTTCCAGCGTCGGCATCTCAATCACCGTCGCGCCTTCTTCTTGGAGACGCACGCAAAACTCACCCGATTGTCCAGCTGCGCGTGTCACCAGGATAGTTTTCCCAGCTAGCGGTTGGGAAGAGTTTTGAGTCGTTAGAGACGAGGTTTTCTGAGAACTGTGGCTTCCCATAGGTATGTCTGATAAACTCACCCCTGCGGATTGGGTTGAAGATGCTGATGATTGTACGGGCGGATTTAGGCGTCGATCTGAGACGACTGGTGCATCTGGCGATCGCAAGTATTCTCTCAAACCAACGACTTCCCCAATGGTAATGATGGCGGGAGAAAGAGATTCGCCCGTAGTTTGCTCAACGATAGTGCCCAGCGTAGCTGTCCAGACTTGTTGTTGAGGCGTTCCCGCCCAACGAATCGCGGCGACGGGAGTAGAAAGCGATCGCCCATATCGATGCAACTGATAGACAATTTCACCGAGATTGCGCCCACCCATCAAGATTACCAGCGTTTCCATCCGCGCCAGCGCCTCCCAGTCCAAAACCTCTGGCTCATGGGCAGTAATCACCGTAAAACCTCGGCTCATCACCGGATCTGTTAGCGGAATCCCCGCCAGCAACGGTGCTGCTAGTGCTGAAGAAATCCCCGGTACAACTTCAAAAGGACACCCAGCGGCAATTAATGCCTGAATTTCTGAAGTAGAACGCCCGAAAATGAACGGATCGCCACTTTTTAGCCGCACAACTTGCTTTCCCTGCTGACAGTGTTCTACCAGCAGTTGGTTAATTTCAGCTTGCGGTGTGCTGGGTTGTCCACCGCGTTTGCCCACATCCAACTTCAGGCAACTGTCTGGCACCAACTCCAACAACTGGGCATCTACGAGGGCATCGTAGACTAACACCTGTACCTCAACGAGTAGATGTTGCGCCCTGACGGTGAGGTAAGCAACATCTCCCGGCCCTGCCCCCACCAGATATACTTTTCCGGTACGCTCAGTCATGATTTGGCTGCGCTCAAATGAATTTGAAGCTTATTTCGGGGTGTCCATTTCCTGGATGAGTTGATCGAGTTGTTGTTGCTCTGTAGTACCCGCTTTATATAAGTTTCTAGCTTTTTGAAGAATTGCGATCGCTTCCTCGATTTTGTCTTGTTTAATCAGCGTGTCTCCCAACCTCAAATAAGCATCAACATTTTTGGGCGATCGCTCAATCAATTCCCGGAATATGGGTGTCGCCTCGTCAATCTTATCTTGCGCCATTAGCGCATTTCCCAACAGCAATCGAGCCATGTCATTGGTGCGGTGCCGCTCAATCACTTGGCGGAAAGCTGCCTCTGCACCCGCGTAATCTTTTTGTTTATAAAGTGTCACCCCTTTTTTAAAAAAGTTTGAAGCGACGAATGTCTTCCCCAAGAAAAAACCCAGGAGAGTCAGACTAATCCCGACAACAGCGACAGCCAGAAAATAAGTTAGTTGAGATGTTTCTGTTTCCACCCTTGGTAGCCCTCCGGCACTTGTGGCACCCCTTTACTTAAGCTTACCCTGACGAGGGTTTTAACCTTTCTTATGCTAAAAGACAGGCAGCGGGGAAAATCAGATATTCTAAGAAAAAGAGTTTCCAAATAAATTGGTAAAAAGATGCGATCGCGCTCTTATCCTGCAAATCTACACTTCTACTTCGCCACCATAGCAACAAGAGTGCGAATACATGAGTAATTATTACAAATGTGGAATTAACCGCACTTAGCGATAACGCCCCAGCTACAATCATGCCCAGGTAACAGACCGTAATCACCCAAAGAGAGAGATTAAAGACGGCTGGCTTACCGAGTTGAATCGTAAACGTGTTGATGTTGTATTGCTTATCGCCCTCCATGTCGGGGATGTCTTTAAAGATAGCGATCGCAAACGTAAATACCAACACAAACATCGTCAGCGCCCAGACTGATGCCGGAATCGCTTGACTTTTTTGCAATACCCAATTGAAGTGCAAAAACAGCCCTAAATTGACAATGACTCCGCGCACGGTGAAAATGCACAGCGCTGCCCAAAAAGGAAATCGTTTTAACCGAATCGGTGGCAGAGAATAGGCTGTACCAATGGCTAAACTAACCCCCACCGTGAACAGTAAATATCGTCCCAGAAGCAGCGCCAACAGCAGCGCCACACTTCCACTAATGGCGACAATAATTTGAGCTTGCGCTCTAGAAAATTCACCAGCAGCGATGGGCAAATGGGGTTTGTTAATTTTGTCAATTTCCACATCTTCGAGCTGATTTAGCCCGACAATGTAGAGATTTCCGCCCAGACAGGCAATCCATGCACCCAAAAACTGTTCGACGCTGGTGACGCCCCCGGAAGCTGTTGCAAGCGCGATCGCGTACAACGCCATCACGCTCAGGCTGGTGCCAATAATCGTATGAGGGCGGGAGAACTTCCATAAGGCGTAGAGCCAGGAACCAGTACGCCGCACCGGGTGGGACTCAGAAGGACTGGTTTTGGGAAGGGAAGACTTTTCAGGAGAAATCTGGCTCATGCGTGCCTGAATGAATACTCAGGCTTGATTTTAAGCAATTTTTGTTCCCAAACGTTATTTCTTAGTCGCACAGAGCAATCCGAATCGAATCAGTCCTTGCTCATAGCCCCGGCTCATTAATCCGAGTGAAAGCGCCGCTTGAATCGTTGTCCAGCCGGAGAAAAGCAAACCCAGAACGGCTCTGGGATCGAGCGTCGAATCAATCACAATATCCCAAAATGGTGCAACAGCTTTTGACCAATCTGCCGTGCGAATATTCTCGAAGGAAACTTTACGAGCCAGCGTTTCATATTCTGGCAGCGAAATCACGTAAGGCAAAGCATACACGCGGTAGATTTCCGCCAGATGTTTCCGCTCATCATCTGTCAGCTGTCCATCTGCGCCCCCGACAGGACGATGACACCACGTTGCCATGAGAAAAGTTCCCCCCGGCTTTAGCACCCGGTAGCACTCCTGCAAGAACTTCTGCTTATTGGGCATATGTTCGCCACTTTCGAGCGACCATACAAAGTCAAAGGAATCGTCAGCGAAGGGCATATTCAGGGCGTCTGCCACCTGGAACGATGTGCGATCGCTTAATCCAGCAATGGCTGCCCGTTCTTTGGCTCTAGTCGCCTGGACGGGACTCAGGGTGATTCCCGTTGCTGCTGCGTTAAATTTTTGCGCCAAGTAAAGAGAACTGCCGCCAATCCCGCAGCCGACATCGAGGATATTGGCGGGGGAGGGTTTTAAACCCCCCTCTAGCGGCACTTCAGCCCACTTGAGCAATTCTTCAATTAAGTCAATTTGCGCTTGCCGCCGGTCTTTTTTCAGAGTACCATCAGCACCATAGTATCCGTGATGCATATGTTCGCCCCAAATCCGTTCCCACAGACCGGATGAAGCGTCGTAGAACTGCTGAATTTGCTGATAAAGAGTTGAAGTCATGAAATTTTCAGGCGGTGTTGCTGAAAATTAGCCTACCAGAACTCGGAAAGCAGTAAGCTCTAAAAAGACTTTTCCTGATAGACCCCTAGACCATGACTGTTGCCCGAACTATTTGCTTGGGATTTCTTGCCCTCGTCACTTTGGGAACGATTTTACTGATGCTGCCGTTTTCAACCAGTGACGGCAGTTGGAGCAATCCGATAATCGCGCTATTTACTGCCACGTCTGCGGTCTGCGTAACTGGTTTATCGGTGGTCGATGTGGGGAAATTTTATTCGTTTTGGGGACAATTGTTCCTTGTCTTGCTGGTTCAGGTAGGCGGATTGGGCTACATGACGGCAACGACGTGCCTGTTGCTGTTGCTAGGACGCAAGTTTGGACTACGAGACAAGATAGCGATTCAACAATCGCTCGACAAGCCAGGATTAGCTGGTGTGGTGGACTTGGTACGCTCAATCATTGCCACAACGCTGATTATTGAAATTACTGGCATCTTTTTACTGATGCTGGTGTTTGTACCCGACTACGGGTTGGATCGCGGTCTTTGGCTATCGATTTTTCATAGTGTGAATGCTTTTAATAATGCAGGCTTTGGCTTGTTTTCAGATAATTTGATGCAATATGTGCGATCGCCTTTGCTCAACCTGATTGTCACTGCCTTGATTATTTTGGGTGGGATTGGCTATGAAGTGATTATGGAAGCGTATTTATGGACGCGCGATCGCTTATCCAAAAGTCAAGCTTGTGTAGTCTTTTCTCTCAATTTTAAGATTGCTACCACGACCACTCTCTTTCTCCTCATCCTGGGAACAATTCTCTTTTTGTTTACAGAATTCAACAATCCACAAACCTTTGGCCCACTTAGTTTCCCCGAGAAGCTTATGGCGGCTTGGTTTCAATCGGTAACACCTCGAACGGCTGGTTTTAATACCATTGATATCGGGAAATTGACCGAAGCGTCTCTTTTTATTACCGTTGCCTTAATGTTTATTGGGACAAATCCTGGCAGTACCGGCGGCGGAATTAAAACCACGACAACAAGGGTCTTACTGAGTTCTACTTTTTCAGCATTACAAGGGAAGGAAGAAGTAGTTTCTTACCAGCGCCAAATCCCGAAGGCGCTAATTGTGAAAGCGACTGGGGTGACAGTTGGTTCGCTTCTGGTGGTCATTGGTTCCACCACTTTAATTGCGATAAGCGATCCACAATTGGCGTTTATCCAAATTTTATTGGAGGTTGTTTCAGCCTTCGCTACTGTTGGACTTTCTACTGGGATTACAGCGAGCATTTCAGTTTTCGCCAAACTGGTATTGATTGCCACCATGTACATCGGTCGGGTGGGAGTTTTGCTCCTGATGTCAGCGATTCTGGGAAATCCCAGTCCCAGCATTATCCGCTATCCGGAGGAGAATTTGTTGGTCGGATAGCGATCGCATTCCCGATGCTTGATAAGCTAGAACCTGAGTAATCTTTAAGCTTTTTGTCAGTTGTTTGTGACCCAATTGCAGCTTGTAGATTAAAAGGTTGAAAGTTAAAAGGTCGGTTTAAACCGACAATTGTTTTCGACGAATGATCCCTAACTCAATGAGTCAGTTCGGAGTTTATTTGTGAACTTATCATCTTTAAACTTTTTTCGCAGTCTCAGCACTAATACCAAGAATCAATTCGCAGTCATTGGGTTAGGTCGTTTTGGTCGTGGCGTCTGCTCGACCTTACACCATCTGGGCTACGAAGTGCTGGGTATTGACGCCGAGGAAAAGAGAGTCGCCCAAGTTTTGACCGATCAAATCGCTTCCCATGCCTTGCAGCTGGACTCGACTGAACCCGCTGCGCTTAAAGAGGGAGGAATTTTTGATTTTGATACGGTCATTGTGGCGATTGGGAATTATCTCGAAGCTAGCGTGGTAACGACCCTGAATCTGAAGGAAGGCGGGGTGACTCATGTGGTAGCAAAAGCATCCTCGGAAATCCATATGAAACTCCTGACAAAAGTCGGGGCAGATCATGTGGTATTTCCAGAGCATGAAATGGGGTGTACGTTAGCGCGATCGCTGACTAAACCAGCTATTTTAGATCGATTCGATCTGGACGTTGATAACAGTATTGTAGAAATTATTATTCCAGACGATTTTCACGGCAAAACCATCTCTGAACTACAACTTCGCAGCCGCTATGGTTTAAATCTGCTAGCAGTCAGTCACAATGGCAAGTTTGAAATTAATCCCAATCCCAACCATCGACTCTATAAGGGAGCCGCAATGGTTGTGATTGGTTCAAACAAGGACATTAATCGCCTACCCATTTAAAAATTCAAAATTCAAAAGCTCGTTTTTGAATTTTGAATTTTCATTCACGAAGCCCCTAACTGCTGTAGATACTGGTTGATCTGGTCAATTTTGTCTGCATTCCCCTGCTGATTGAATAGCGTTTTAGCTTGGAAAAGAAAGGGGATTGCCTCTTCGCGTCGTCCAGTTTGTTGCAGCGTTACTCCCAAGTTAAAAAAGGCATCTGCTAGGGTGGAATTGAGGACAATCGCTTCTTGGTAATTGGCGATCGCTTCCGCTAGCAGACCTTGCCGTTGCAAAGCTACGCCCAGATTATAGAGAGTCACGGCATCATTTGGGTTGAGGCGCTTGGCTTCCCTCAATGCCGCAGCTGCATCTTTGACCTGGTTCTCCTTTAACAGCATTGCTCCCAATTGTTGATAAGCGTCGCCATCATTGGGATTGAGACGCACCGCCTGCTTGAATCGATTAGCTGCCGCTTTGGAGTTGCCTTGCTGAACAAAAATTAAACCCATCTGGTACTGAGCCTCTGCCAAGTTCGGATTCTTAGAAGCCGCTGCATTCAGGGCGTTAATTGCTTGTGTCGGCTGATTTTGCTGCGCGTAAAGTAACCCCAGTTGATATTGAGCATCGGCAAGCGTTGGGTCAAGTTCAACTGCTTTTTGAAACTGAGCCATCGCGGCTTCATTTTGATTTTGGTTGACTAACAGCAGTCCCAGATTATAGTAAGCGACTGCATATTTCGGGTCATTCTGAATCGCCTGCTGATAGGCAGCGATCGCTTCTTGTGTTTGACCTTTTGCCTCCATCGCCAAGCCCACATTATAGTAAGCATCTGCCAACTTGGGATTTAAACTTAGCGCTCGTTCATACGCAGTCAGTGCGGCGTCGGGTTGCCCTTGCTTATATAAAGCAACTCCCAAATTGTAGTAAGCTTCTCCCAAATTGGGGTCGAGACGAAGCGCTTGCAGGTACTCATTCGTTGCCTTCTCAAGCTGTCCTTGCTCGGCTAGAGAATTCCCCAACAGATAATAAGCCATCGCAATGCTGGAATCGAATTCAAGCGCTTTGCGAAGAGCTAGCTCTGCCCCCCGATAGTCTCCGCGATTATACCGCGTCACTCCTTGTTGGAAGTAAGTCGCTGCCTCAAAATCTTGAGTGTATAGACCTTCGACCATCTGCTTAGTGAGTACGGGCGACTCAAAAGAAGTTGTCTTTTGTCGCCCAGCCCGCGATTCACCGGCAAAGGCAGTGCTGGCAGTCGTCAAACCAAGACCGATCAAAGCAGCCGCAAGGAGATAAATTCGTTTGTGGTTTTTAAGCATATCTAGAACCCCGCACCACTCGCTATTTAGGAAAAAGGTAATTGGGAAGGTAATTAGTTGTCAGTTGCAATTTACCACTGACCAGCGATGATTGACATTCCTCATTACCTTAACTTGTCCCATCGTCATCTGATTGTGGCTTCCGGCAAGATTAGCATCGCGTCCCCAAAAGAATAGAAGCGATACCGATGCTTTGTTGCCACTTGGTACAATTCCAGCAACCGCTGACGCCCGATTAAAGCACCCACTAACATCAGCAAACTCGAACGGGGTAAGTGGAAATTGGTAATTAACCCCTCCACTACCCGCCACTGGTAGCCGGGATAGATAAATAACTCCGTCTTGCCCCTAAAGGGGTGTAATTCCCCATTCATAGCAGCTGACTCAAGCGATCGCACCACCGTTGTCCCCACGGCAATAATCCGACCCCCCCTCGCCTTGGTTTCCCGAATTTGTTCCACCGTAGACTTGGGGACTTCTACCCACTCCCCATGCATTTTGTGGGTGGTAATATCTTCTACTTCCACCGGGCGAAACGTCCCGACCCCGACGTGCAGCGTCACCGAAGCCTGCTGAATTCCTCGTTCTT
The DNA here is from genome assembly GCF_039961855.1 of Trichocoleus sp. Lan. NCBI lineage: Bacteria > Bacillati > Cyanobacteriota > Cyanophyceae > Leptolyngbyales > Trichocoleusaceae > Trichocoleus > Trichocoleus sp. Lan. The sequence goes on from NZ_JAMPKA010000033.1 coordinate 33,669, forward strand.
GCAAGCGCTGGAGTAACTCTGGGGTAAAGTGTAGCCCAGCCGTGGGAGCAGCGATCGCTCCTTGAGCCTGGGCATACACAGTTTGGTACTGTTCCGCCTGGGATTGGGAATCTGTAATGTAAGGAGGTAGCGGCACTTGACCGTATTCCTCCAACAAATCTTCAAACCGACTCCCCGCTGGAACATCAAACTGCAACACCCGCCCCCCCGTCGCCTCATCCCTAGACAAAATCGTCGCACTCAATTGATTCGGGCTTGAGGCTGGGTTCAATTTTTCCTCAGCCCCTAGTTTCTGTGGTTCAAAGAATATCTGTGCCCCCGGTTGCAGACGTCGCCCTGGTTTCACCAAAGCTAGCCAGCAGTTGTTCTGCTGTTCCTCCAGCAGCAACACCTCCACGGGGGCACCCGTAGATTTACGACCCCGGAGGCGGGCAGGGATGACACGAGTATTATTTAATACCAGTAAATCTCCGGACTGGAGGAAGTCGGGTAAATCCCGAAAAATGGCGTGGCTGGGATGATCTGGGGATACCACCAGCAAACGCGCACTATCCCTTGGCACAGATGGATTCTGGGCAATCAGTTCTGCCGGGAGTTCATAGTCATAACTGGCGATTAACCGATCGATATCTATATCATCCCGGCTGGGTGCTTCAGCTTGAAACCGTAAGGATTCGGGGCTGTCTATCTTTAATCTTCTTGCCCCACTAACGGCTTTTGACTCTCCCAACCGGGGATCGCTGATGTGACTGTCTTCGTTAAATTCTGTCATGCCGTTAGTTTACTGATAAGGAATCGATCAATTTAACTTTGCAGATTGGGTAAATACCCCCAGATAAGAACGGGGGCTTCTCCCCTATCGCAGACTATCTTACTCATGGAGAATGAGAGTTATAGAACCAGCACGACCTAGACACTAAGAACTTCTCATGGAATACGTCTACTTTCTGGCCAATGCCAGCCTGACACTACGGGTGGTTGAGTATTTACACACAATGCCCCAGTTGCCCGTTCGTTTAATGACGGTGATTCATCAGATTGATGGCTGGGTGATCAAGGTCAAAATGAGTAACCATCTAAACGCGCAGCAAGATGGTGACTTCCGGGCGTTCATGAACGAACTGGGTATTCCCTACGAACCGGCTATTCGCCTCCAGATGGCGCTTTGGAGTCTGGAAACTGGACAGTCCCCCATCGATGTGATGCGTCGCTACCAAGTCGCTGTGGTTTCTCATGGTAGTCCCGATCGGAGCGATATTGAAGCCTTTCGCCAGCAGTTCACAAAAGGGCTGGGATATTGCCCGGAAACTCTAGCTTAATTAACTTAACGGCTCATCGAAAGCGGACTGAATATAGTCTTGTAGACTCAACTGATATTCTCCCACAGCTAAATTTCTAGGTTCTGGTAAAGAAATCAAAGGGAGCTTTTCAGGTTCTGGTAGCAGAACAGTATTGGTCTTAGGACGTTGACATCTGACCAAAGCGACATCAAACCGGCAAGGAAGATTTACTAAATCTGGGCGCTCTGCCAAAAAAATCTCTGCTGTGCGCCAGAGTTTAGCTTGCTTTTGCGGTGTAATCGCTAGCATTCCATCCGCATCCCAATTTCCCCGGCTGCGAGTTTTGACCTCGACAAAGATTAAGCAAGAGGACAGGGTAATGGGGCAATGGGGAACGGGTGATGGGTAATGGGTAGTGGGAAACTCTTCCTCCCGCTGTCTTCCTGTCTTTCTGTCTCCCCCTCCCTTACCTTCATCTGGGCGTTGTCGCGCAATTATATCAATTTCTCCCCAGCGGCAACGCCACCGGCGCTCAAGAATTTCCCAGGCTTGGGAAATCAACCATTGAGCAACTAGGTCTTCTCCTAAAACACCGATATCGGGATAATGAGATAGACGACGGTTTTCCATCAAATGGAACCAGCATGAAGTGTAGGCTAGATAATCGGATTTCGACAATTTTACTCGGTTTATTGCTTGTGGCGATCGCCATTGCCTCTTTTGGCGCGATCGCATCTCCCGCCTGGGCGAACGACTACAACAAAGAATTTTTGATTGGTGTAGATTTCTCCGGCAAAGAGCTGACCGACTCCAGCTTTACTAAAGCCAATCTCCGCAGTAGTAACCTGAGTCATACGAATTTGCGGGGTGTCAGTTTTTTTGGGGCTAATCTGGAAAGCGTCAATTTAGAAGGAGCCGATCTCAGAAACGCAACTCTGGACACAGCCCGCTTGACCAAAGCGAACTTAAAGAACGCGGTTTTGGAAGGGGCGTTTGCCTTTAACACTAAGTTTGAAGGTGCGATTATTGATGGAGCTGATTTTACAGATGTGCTGCTTCGTCGGGATGTGCAACAACAGTTGTGTAAAATAGCGTCCGGTACCAATCCCACTACTGGGCGCGAAACCCGCGAAACTTTGTTTTGCCCCTAATCCTTTTTGAGCGCTCTGAGGAGGTTCTCGATGAGCGTGCAATACAAATCCTCTCCGGGACACGGCATTACCATGCCCCGGAGAGTGTTATCTATACAACTGAGAATTGCGATATTTCTCAATGAATTGAGAACGGCAATATAAGGATTCTGTCTTAACTGCCAGAAAAAACAGAATCCTTATCTGGTGAGGTTTCCAGATTTGCCTCTAACCAAAAGGGCTAATTAACCGTAGTGTTGATGGGTGCATCAGCGATTGTAGCCGCAGATTGGCGTAAGCGATCGCCATACAGAGCCAGTGCATTGCCGCTAAGCAATAGTTCTAAATGCTCCCGGTCATAATCGGCAACAGTTGCAGCATCCTTGACACAGTCATGGAGTACCCCATCCCAGTGCCCATAATCTCCAGAGAAGCAAGCCAGATGTTTGCCAATTTCTCCCATCGCAATGTGAAGATAAGCAGGGCCTGGATCGTCTGATTCAAAGGAAGTAAAGATTTGACCCCGCTCAAAGTATTCCAACGGATCTCGATGGCGGAGATCGTAATGCTCATAAAGACTTGCATCCTCAATCTGAGATGGGTCATGCTGAGCATTCCACAGGAGATCGAAGAGATTTTTTGCCTGACTAATCAGATTGATATTGTTGTGAGTGCCTCTTTCCTGAATCATCAGCTTGGTGAATTCCATCAGGGAAGGACGATAGGGATGCTTGGGGTCAAAGTCACGGATGCGTTTTTCCCAATGCTCGTGGAAAGCATGGGCAAGATCCGGCACCCAACCACAACCGCCTTCTAAAAAGCCAACCCGCAGGGAGGGGAATTGCTCAAACGCCCCATCAAAAACCATTCTGGCTAAAGCCAATTGTTGCTGGTTCCGCTGCACAAAAATGTGCGTCAAGACAAAGGTTTCCACATGATCGGAAATCCCCCCCACCATGTAAGATCCCGGCCCTCCGTGAATGCCCAGACCAATATCCAAATCGGCGGCTGCTTGCAAGATCGGGCGGAAGTCAGGATGGCTAATCGCTTTACAGGTACGGATATCGGGGAAAGCTTGGGGCGCTTTCGGATGGGGAATCGGGAGGTTTGGGGCAACGGCGACGCTAATCATGCCCAGTTCGTTGACGCAACGGTGCATTTCCGCAACCGCAGCATCTACATCCTGTAGAGGCAATACACCAATCGGTTTGAGCCGGTTATCGTAACCCCGACAGTCGTCGGCAATGTAGTTGTTGTAGGCACGGCACAGCGCGATCGCAAAGTCCTTATCCAATAAGCTGGAAAAAACTAAGTTGAGCGTGCCGTAAATTACCTGGATATCAATGCCTTCTTTATCCATGTGTTCAATCCGCACGCGATTGAACATTGCCCCCAAGGTTGTATCTGGATGCAGGTTGCGAAAGCCACCTTTCCCCAGTCCCTGAGGCTGCGGGAACATCCGCATAAAGTCGTTTTTACCCGTTGCCGGATTAAAGTCTACGATTCTCGCCCGTTGGTCGCCCAGACTATCAATCGCTAAACCGATGCGATCGCGATACTCTGGCTCTAGATAATCCCGCATTACTAAAGGATTTTCTATTTTATGGGCATCTGCATCAATTACCAGTAGACCTTGATACATGAACACTCCTTAATAATTTGCTCAATCGTTACCTGCAAATAAATTCCAGGTTTTCAGGGCGTCGGATAGAAGCCTGCCCCGATGAAGACACAATGTTTTTAATTGAATACTCGCCTTGCGGCTGAAATTTAATTCAACGCTTTCTGCTTGCGATGCAAGTATGTCCAAACTTGGCGCAGTCCAAACCAGTTCTCAAAAGACCACATGAGGGAAACCAGGATGGTAATGCCGGGGTACTTGACAAAAGCCGGGTGATTCTTCTCGAAGACAGCATGACCGCCCAAAGCGAATACTTGGGTGAGGACTAAACACACGAGCGTTAACCGCCAATCATAAAACAGAAAGACCACAGCGGCGATCGCTAGCACATTAGTCAAGTGGTGCAGAAACTGGTTGATGGGATGCTGATGACTCGCAACAAAGTGGGCTTTAGCCTCCTGGAAGTAGCTCAAAGTAATTCTCCTGCGCTTGAAACCCGAATTTGTCAAACTCAAAGCGTTGTAGGAACGATATCACTAAGTCTCTTGCGAAAGGGAGAGAAATTAGAATTTTTTTAGGTTGCTTTAACCCAGTTTGGAAATTTTACCCTTGGGATGGCAGCGAGGAGAATGTCATTAAGTCAGCCCTAAACTAAAGTTTGGGCTTAAAGCTAAAACCCGTTCAAACGGGTTCAATCGCTTACCCCAGTAAGCTTTAGCTTACTTTAGCTTTAAGCGGGAAATAAATTTCCCGGCTTCTTGCGTCAGTCCCATTCCCTCTAGGACACGCCTACCGCCACCGGAGTTGCAAATAACCCCGTGATTGACTCAGTTCCTCTTCGCCCAGCCATTCTACAGGCTTGTAAGTGCCAAAAACCCGATCCCACCAATCCACCCCCAAACCAAAATTGTGATGCCACATTCCATATTTGTGATGCACGTAGTGAACTGGCATCTTCATCCAGAAGCACTTGGTTGGGTTTTCGTGCTGTAGCTGATGGGCATAGGCTGAAAATGCAGCATAGAATAAGCCACCAAGGAACCAACCGATTCCAGCCTCCCACGAGTAGAAAAACATCAAACACATTACTAGCAAACTGCCTCTAACATAGTCTCGAAACTCCCACAACACCCCCTGTCCTTCGTTACGACGGTGATGATCTCGATGACGTTCGCCAATCCGAGGCGAGACGTGCATCAAGCGATGTAGCCAATATTCCACCAGACTTGCCAAGACAAACGCCACACAAAAAAAAGCCATTCCTACAGAAAGTTTTGCTAATAAGGTCATAAACTCCCATTCCTCACACTTTTTCTGTATATCAACACACCTGAAGCCTTGTTTATTCGATTTGATTAGCTAGGACGGTTATATCCTATGGGAAATCTTACTAATTTTTTGTTTTCTATTGCTGCTGCCGAGAGCGATCGCGAAATTCAAAAAAGTATAGGGTAAGGCAAATATAATTCCACAAGCTGCACGCCATCGACTCCAAGAGAACACGGCTCGTGATGTAGGATATATCCTCCAGAAACGATTGACTGCACACACCATTTCATCGCCCAATCCGATGACTTCATGCCACCAACCGGCAGGAATATAAAGTGTTTCACCTTGCTCAAGGATTACTTCGCATTTATGCTGGAGTGCCTGCTTGAATTTTGGCATTGTTTTAAAGTCAGGGTTTTCCAGATCCACCTGACTAAACCAAGAACGCAATTTCAATCCGTGGCGCAAATGAATATACACCGGAAATGGATAGAGATTGTATGTCTCTGAGGGTGGAAAAAACACTATTTTTTTAGCACCATGCAGTTGCATCAGCGTGCCGTCCACTGAGTCATAATGTAAGCCTGAGCGATGACCTCCCGGAGCTACATAAATGTTCAGTTCGCTCGCAGGTTTCGTTAAACCTAGCCGAGAGCCAATGATTTTTAAAGACTGGGTATTAGCAAGCGGGGTATTTTTGAGGGGACATTTTCCTAGGTTAATGTCATTTTCATGAGCCTTATGGTTACGCAACATCTCTGCATATTCTGTGAATGGCATACTTTGCAGATTTACGCCACTGCCGATGCTTTTCCATTTGCGCTTTTCCTGCTTTTCCCTTTCCCGCCCTGGATTTCGGAAGATTAACTCTTGGCTGCCAAACTTTTCACATAAATAGTCTAAATTCCAGTCACCTTCACTTTCCAATAAGCCCGTAATGATAATAGGAGTTCCGGTTTTTTGATATTTTTCAAAAAATATTTCTGGTGTTACCGATGAAATATCCACTCGTTCGATTGGCTTGACCTGCTTTTCCAAGCCTAATTTTATGACATTTTCCGATTTGGTTTCCATACCTATCTCCTCACCTATTTTGAGTCAATAATAATTGGATATATAATCATAATTCATTTATGAAAGCTTAGATATCTCTTTTCTCTCTTCCTTATCGCTCTTGGCGTCTAAGCGCTATCGCTAACGCGAGGCTAACGCCAACGCGCAGGCTTCGCCAACGCGGTTCATAAAATTTACAACTCCTATAGAACTGCTATAACTGTCCCCAAAAAGCTTCGTTTTCATCGCTCATTAGTCATTAATAAAGACATTATGAATAATAACTACTAGCGAAGTTTAGCATTTAGTTTGAAGAAAAAGAAAAAATCTGCTTTAATCGACATCTAGTTATTCTTGCTAATGGATCTAATGCACTAATGGCAAATCTATTGCTACCAGTTTTGACAACGATTGCTGAACGTGCCAGGGCGAATTTTGTGAAAAAAACTCGCCGGACTTCTGCTGTACAGGAGCAGTTATTAAAGGAGCTATTGCAGGCTCATAAAGATACCGAATTAGGTCGCAAATATGGGCTGAGAGATATCAAAACAATCGAGCAATTTCAACAACGGATTCCGATTCTGCCTTACAGCAGCTACGAACCCTATACTGAACGCATTGCCCAAGGTGAAAAAAATATTTTAACGCCAGATCCGGTCGTTTATCTCAATACGACCAGTGGCTCGACAGGAAATCAGAAATTAATCCCCGTGACTCAGAGATTTCAGAACTCGTTGGGATGGGCGAATCTGACTTGCATCGGCTTTTTAAGTGAGGCGCTGCGTTCGCAAGATCGAAAATTTGGCAAACTGTTAGTCACCAACACCGCCCAAATCACGGGACGCACCAGTGGCGGGATTGAGTATGGGCCGGGAGGTACAGGCGTCCTCCGCATGGGCAAGTTTCTCTACGAACAACTCTTTGCTCATCCTTACGAAACCCTACAAGCTGCGGATAGTCTAACACGCCACTATCTTTGCTTTTTATTTGCCCTGCGCGATCGCTCGATGCGCGGAATCGGAGCCAATTTTCCCATGCTCATCCTGCGAATCTGCAACTATTTAGAGCGCTACGCGGAAGATTTGATCCGAGACATCGAAACCGGAACCATTGCCAGTTGGTTAACACTCGAACCAGAACTTCGAGCCAAATTGGAACGGCAATGGTCAGCAAATCCAAGTCGCGCCGCTCAATTGCGGGAAATCTTAAAATCAGAGGGACGGCTTACCCCGAAACTAGCATGGCCTGAGCTATCTTTTACCGCCACCGCGCGGGGAGGAACCTCAGATTTTTACTTTGAGCGATTTCCCAGCTACTTTGACGACATCCCTAGCTTTGGGGCTGTTTTCGCCTCCGCTGAAGGCACCTTTAGTATTTACCACGACCTCAACAACGATGGCAGCATCTTAGCCATTGAAGCAGGCTTTTTTGAATTTATCCCGCAAGACCAGTGGGAAGTAGAGCATCCCAAAACCTTACTTGCCACGGAAGTGAAGGCGGGAGAACTTTACCGGATTCTGATGACCAACTATAGCGGCTTCTACCGTTACGATATTGGTGATGTTGTCGAAGTTCTAGGCTTTTACGAGCAGGCTCCTCTGATTGTATTCCGTCACCGTCGAGGCGGGATCTTGTCTTCCACGACGGAGAAAACGACTGAATTTCATGCCACTCAAGTGATGCAAAGCCTGCAACAAGAATTTGGCTTGCCATTAGAGGATTTTTGTATCACTTTGTCCGAAAATGAGTTCCCCGCCCATTATCTCGTGAATATTGAACTCGTTAATGGTCATATTTTGAGCGATCGCCTTGCTTTTTTAGCCAGCTTTGACCGTAAACTCAAAGAAACTAACGTTTACTATCAATCCAAACGCAAGGATCAGGTGCCTCCTCCCCGACTGCGAATTCTGGCTCCTGGCAGCTTTGCCAAAGTTCGCCAACGTCAAGTAGAAAGGGGAATTCCGGATTCTCAACTAAAATTTCCCCATATTAGCGAAGATCGGAATTTTCTAGCTGGACTGGAAGTGGAGCAAGAGGTTAGACTTCCAGAGGATCGCGATTAAATTTGTCTTTGCTACCAAAGAAAAGCAGCAATCCTGCCACCATCGAGACACTCGCTGCCCCATAAAAGACCCCTGGCAAGCCGCCATAATTGATCGCTGGCCCTAGGAGAATCGGGGAGAGGAACTGTCCGAGGAAACCGGCACCCGTTCCGATTGCCAGCACGCTAGACCGGAGTTGTGAGGGGGCGAGATCGGCTAAAGCGCTATAGAGGTTGGGTAGTACAATCCCAAATCCCACCCCGAAGAGTACCGCTGTTATCAAAATCCAGAGGAGTTGGGACAGCAGTGGGATGGTTGCCAAGGTTAATGCCATCAGGGCAAATCCGGTTGCGGTGGCTCGATTTAAACCGAGTCGCTTGGCGAGTCCCTTCGCAGCAAAAGCGGAGACAGCCGCTGCCCCAACTGCCCGCGATGCCAGGACAATCCCATTGAGAGATGCTCCTGCCCCTATCGTTGCCTTGAGGTAAAGGGGTGCGTAAATAACGACGGCATACATTGCCACTGAGGCTAAGCAAAGGGTCAGTAACAACTGCAAGGCGTGGGGCTGTCCGATGATTTTACCCAGCTTTTGGTTGGAATCGGTGGCGCGTTCTTTAACCCGAAGCTTCGGTGGCTTTTCTTTCAAAATTAAAGCAACCAAAAACGCTAGCGGCAACCCTAGCCCATACAGATAAAAAGCATATTGCCAGTGAGTGGCACCAACCCAGCCCCCTAAAAGCGGAAAAGCAATACCAGTCAGAGTTAGGGTACTGGTTGCGTAACCTAAAGCTTGCGATCGCGCTTCGCCTTCATACAGATTCCCCAGCAAGCCCAGACTCGCCGCGGCAATCCCCCCACTCGCGATACCCAGCAACCCCCGCATCACTAACAGCGGCGTCAGCGTTTGCATGAAAGCTCCTGCCGTGCCTAACACTGCGTAGAGAATTAGGGAAGGAATTAGCACCCGTAACCGACCAACTCGATCTGCCAAAATCCCTAGCAGTGGGCTGAATAGGGCAATCGTCAGGCAATGAAGGCTCACCAAATTACCGGCAAATGCAGGATCGAGGTGAAGTTGTTGTACCATTTCTGGCAAAATTGGCGCAATGACTCCCCCCGTCATGGTAGTCAGGGAGCCTGCTGCCAGCAGCACTAACAGTCTGCGATCGCCCAACATAAGCCAGAAACCTGCAATTTTTGGTCATCATAACCTAGATAGGTGGAAATCAACTTATTTTGGGCTGTTCTGGGTGATGGGTGATTCATCATTTGAAAAATCACAAAAGACAAAACAAATTGATATTGACTTATCGGCAGCTAGGAAGCTAAATATTGTCACAGAAACAGGCAACAGAGGCACAATTCATGGAACTGGCTACGACGCTAACCAGCCAGACCGTTCAGAATGCTGTTCGAGAGGTGGGCATCAATGGGAATCACTGGTATCCGGTGGGTTGGGCAGACCAACTGAAGCCCGGTGATATCATGCCTGTCGTCATTTGGCAGCAAGCGATCGCAATTTTTCGCGATACTCAAGGGAATCTCCATGCCTTAGAGGATGCTTGCCCTCACAAAGGCATCGCACTGCACAAGGGCACCGTCCAAGGGTGTAACTTGGCGTGTGCTTATCATGGCTGGGAATTTGACGGTGAAGGTCATTGTGTCAGCATTCCCTATCTTCCCGACACCCAAAAACTTCCCCGCGCCCAAGCCCGCAGTTATCCAGTGCAAGAAAAATATAATCTTATCTGGATCTTCCCTGGCGATCGCGCTCTCGCCACCACCTGTCAGCCGCCGGATATCCCTGAATTTGACGAGCCAGATTGGTTAATGGTGCCAGTGAGTGCCCACTTCCAGGCACATTTTTCCATCTGCAATGAGAACACGATGGATGTTTTTCATGGTTTCCTGCACCAAAAATTGCAGGGTTGGTTCGATCCGGTGCTAACAAGTCTGCGAGAGACGGACGCCGCAGTCTGCGCCGAATACAATGTTTCCTACAAAGGTCGCATGGCTCAGTTTCTCGGATTGAGCGATCGCGCTGACGAAGTAACCACCTTACCGATCTCGATTCAGTATCGATACCCTCATTTTTATACCGTTCTCCAAGGAGTTTCCGCCCTATACTTGATGCGATTGCCCGTTGGCTTAACTGAGAGCCGCTCTTTTGCCTTTTTCTTTTTCAAAGTCCGCCTGCCAAAATGGGTACTCAACCCGCTCAAGCCTTTGTTGCAAATCCTGCTCCCGCGCTTTGTGTTGTTGAAATTTCTCGCTCAAGACATCGAGATGATCGAAAGCGAGCAGCGAACCTATTTAGCCAATCCCCAGCGACGTTATGTAGAAATAAATCCAGCGATTATTGCTATCCAGCGGCTAATTGTCCGGCAACATGAGAAATTTGTGCAAAAATCTAGTCAATCGCAAAATCATCAGGGGAATTCAGAAAAGTCTATTTCTCTCTCGTGAGGCGATTGCAAGAGAGCCATCTGAACTAACCCAAGAAAATTCACTCGGATGAAGGCAATCTTAGCAGCGGCGTATCCTCTAGCCCTTTCTCAGTCCTGCGGTCAAGTGAGCTGGAGCAATATATTCATAAACACTATGAGGTCTTATTCCTTTGGGCGTTTCGTCAGACCTGGATAGCAGAAACCGAGTCTGGCAAATATTACTGTTGAGCCAGAGGCGATCGCCGATCTGGTAAAAGCTGAGAGGAGTCAACTTGTGCAAATTGTAAAAGAATATGTCCAGCATTGGTACGAGAGTGGACTTGACCCCGATGAATATATCTGTCATCAGAAGCAGGGGAATACAGTCGAGATTGAAGACGCGGCGACGGGTGAGCGTCAAACCGTTCTCAGCTTCTGCACCAATGATGTTTTAGGGTTAGTTCACGAAGAAGCCGTTAAGCAAGGTGCCATTGATGCCATCCTGAAATACGGAACGTCAAACAGCTCCTGCTCCGTCTTGAGCGGTCGAATCGATCTGCATCGACAGCTAGAGGACGAGATTTCAGCCTTTAAGCATCTGCCCCATACCCAGCTATTTCTGAATGCTTGGATGGCGATGCAAGCCTTAATGGATGCCTTCTGCCACTTGGCAATTCCCGTGCCGGGATTTCAGAACACTCGCGAAACTTTAATTCTCACCGATGTCCTCAATCATGGCTGCATTGTCTCAGCCGTGGTCAATGCCGGGACTCGTTCCGGAAAAGTGTTTGGCAATAGCCCCCGCACCCGTGTAAAAGCTTACCGCCATTGTAATGTGGAGGATTTAGCGCGGAAACTCCATCGATATGCCCGACCTGGCGATCGCATTCTGGTTGTATCCGATGCCGTATTCTCAATGGATGGGGATATCGCGCCGCTGCTCGACATGATCGGTGTCCTGCAAAAATACGAGGGCAGCGTGCTGGTAATGGATGAAGCTCATGCCAGCGGTGCCATTGGAGCCACGGGAAGAGGGATCTACGAGCATTTTGGCATTTTGCCCAGTTATGCGATTGAGCGGGGCGTCGTGCCGCTGATTATGACGACTTTCTCTAAGTTTGCCGCCTCAGCCGGAGCCGCCATTAGCAGCCACGTCGCAGAGTTAAAACCTCTGTTGAATGTTTCTCCCACCTCAATTGGAACCATTTCTTTACCGCCCCCAACCACGGCTGCTGCCTTAGAAAGCATCCGTATCGTTCGCCAACAGCCAGAACGAGTCCAAAAGCTACAGGAAAATACCCGATACTTGCGATCGCGCTTAGCTGAAAATGATTTTGCCGCAATTGGCGAGACCAACGTTGTCCCAGTCATTTTACCGTCAGAGATTAATCCCAAGGTCTTTGGCAGACAACTTTTGCAAGAGCGCGGTCTTTGGGTCTCTCCGATTTGGTTTATTGCCAAACCCCGCCTCCGCATTACCGTCAACGCTCTCCACACTCACGAGGAAATGGATCGTTTGGTGGCAGGAATGGTAGCCGTTCGGGACTTGTTGTATAAACCAACGATTAGTGCATAGCAATACCAGGCTTAACCTGAGATTGCCGTATGGCTAGCTGTTTGCTTAACCCCTTTTTTGGAGTGCGTGATGCGTGTACTGCTCCTCTATCCACAATTTCCCAAATCGTTCTGGTCTTTTGACAAAGCGCTAGAACTAATTGGACGGAAGGTATCGCTTCCTCCGCTGGGAATGATTACAGTCGCAGCGATTCTGCCCCAAACTTGGGAGTTCCGCTTAATAGACCGCAATGTTCGATGTGAGACTGAAGCAGACTGGGCTTGGGCAGACCTCGTCATCATCTCAGGGATGATTGTCCAGAAACCCGATATGCTACACCTGATCCGCGAAGCGAAGCAGCGCGGCAAATTGGTGGCAGTCGGTGGTCCTTACGTTACCTCAGTTCCAACTGCGGCACAGGAAGCCGGAGTAGACTTTCTGGTTTTAGACGAAGGCGAGATCACCCTGCCGCTCTTAGTCGAGGCGCTAGAGCGGGGTGAAACAGAAGGGGTATTTCGTTCCAATGGCGAAAAGCCCGATGTCACGAACACACCGATTCCCAGATTTGACCTGCTGGATTTAAGCGCCTACAACGATATGTCGGTGCAGTTTTCGCGGGGTTGCCCCTTTCAGTGCGAGTTCTGCGACATCATTGTCCTCTATGGGCGCAAGCCACGCACGAAAACACCTGCACAACTGCTTGCTGAGTTACAAGCTCTGTATGATTTAGGCTGGCGGCGCTCCATTTTTGTCGTTGATGACAACTTCATCGGCAACAAGCGCAACGTCAAGCTCTTGCTGCGCGAACTCGGCCCCTGGATGGCAGCTCGCGGCTACCCCTTCCGCCTTTCGACGGAAGCCTCGGTGGACTTAGCACAGGATGAGGAATTGCTCGATTTGATGGTCGCTGCTAACTTCAGTGCAGTATTTTTGGGCATTGAAACACCGGACACAGATAGTCTGGCTATGACTCAGAAATTCCAAAATACGCGCAATTCCCTGATGGAATCGGTTCAAAAAATCAATCGAGTGGGTTTGCGCGTGATGGCTGGTTTCATCATTGGCTTTGATGGTGAAAAGCCTGGGGCAGGTCGTCGGATCATTGATTTTGTGGAAGCGACGGCAATTCCTCAAGCACTGTTCAGTATGCTTCAGGCTTTGCCGAATACGGCACTGTGGCATCGACTTCAAAAAGAGGGTCGTTTGCTGGAGGGGAGTGAAGAGGCGAATATCCATCAGACAACGCTGACCAATTTTATCCCCAGTCGTCCTTTAGAAGAATTGGCTCGTGAATACGTCAGTTGCTTCTGGGAACTGTATGAACCATCTCGCTATCTAGCGCGAGTCTATCGGCACTTTATACAGATGAAGCCGACTCCTCACAAGAAGAAGTTCCGAATGCCGGGATTCAGTGATATCAAGGCATTATTTATTATTTGTTGGCGACAGGGACTGAAGCGCAATACCCGCTTCCAGTTCTGGCGTCAGATGTTCTCCATCATTCAACACAATCCGGGTGTATTTGAGTCTTATTTGATTAATTGCGCCCATATTGAGCATTTCATCGAGTACCGTCAAATTGTGCGCGACGAAATCGAAGCTCAGCTTACCGAATATCTAGCGAACAAAGGAACAGAAACTCCTCAAGAAAAGGTTCTGGCAAGCTAAGTTATTTAATGAATTGACTTTATCAAGGAATTCGGAAAGCTAAATAAAAGTTGTTTCATTAGACACTTTTACAACTATAAAAATGGTGGGAGAGCAAACAACAAAGGTTAAAATTCAAGCGGTAACAACTCCGGAAGAAACCAAAATGTTTCTGGATGTTCCGGAGCGGGTTTATGCGAATGACCCTCACTGGGTAGCGCCAATTCGCAGCAGTATTGCTAAGCAGTTCACTCCTAGTAATCCGTTCCTTCAGTACGGGAAACTACAACAGTTTATTGCTATCTCTGAGGGAGCAAATAGTTCTCAGGCGGTAGGACGTATTGTTGCCGCAGTCAATCATCGGTTGATTGAACGAGAAGGGCAAAATGTTGGGTTATTCGGTTTTTTTGAGTGTGTCCAAGATTTTGCGATCGCGCAATCCTTATTTGAGACTGCCTGCAACTGGTTGCGGGAGCAAGGCATGACGGTTGTTCGGGGTCCCATCGACCTCTCAACTCACAATAATTGTTTATTTTTAGTAGACGGATTTGACTCGCCACCAATGGTGATGATGCCCTATAATCCGTCCTACTATCCAGAATTTATAGAGAAAGATGGCTGGCATAAAGCTAAGGATGCTTACGCCTATAATTTTTCTTTAGATAAACCCTTATCAGCAGAATTTGAGAAAGCTTATCGGATTGCTTGTAAATCAGGTGTTACCTTTCGTCCGTTAAGAACAAAAGGAGAAGGATTTGAGCAAGATTGCATCAGCCTTTATCATCTTTTTAACCGCGCTTTCGCTAATAACTGGAGTTCAACCCCGCGCAGCCAGGAAGAATTTTTAGAAGAAGCGAAAGAACTACAGACTTTAGTAGATCCGGATGTCTTTCCAATTGCCGAATATAACGGGGAAATGATTGGGTTTTGGATGGGATTACCCGACTACAATATTCCTCTAAAACACGTCAATGGAAAGTTAAATTGGCTGGGAATTCTTAAGTTCTTTTGGTATCGCCGTCAAATTGATCGAGGACGAGTAATTGCCATTTGTTCGCTGCCGGAATATCGCCGAAAAATGGTGCCTCTCGCCTTGATTTATTTGGGAATGCAAGGGGGAATTCAAAAAGGTAAACCCTATAAGCAAGCGGAACTTTCCTGGGTCTATGAAGATAATTTTCCCTCCCGCAAGCTAATTGAAGCAGCGGGGGGCAAGATTTATAAAACTTACCGCATTTACGAAAAAGCATTATGAAGGCGCTAGTTACTGGAGCCAGCGGATTTACAGGTTCTCACTTAGTGCGGGCTTTAGAGCAGCAGGGCGACTTGGTGGTGGGGCTAGTCCGAAAATCGAGCAATCTAGCGCGTCTTTCTAATTGCAACGTGCAGTTGGTTTACGGAGATATCACCGACCGGAATGCCATGCGTTCGGCAATGACTGGGGTAGATATAGTTTTTCACACGGCTGCCTATGTAGAACTGGGCATCGTTGATGAGGCAGAAATGGAGCGGGTGAATGTGGAAGGAACCCGCTGCGTGTTAGAAACTGCTCAAGCCGCTGGCGTTTCTAAAGTCGTCTATTGCAGCACCATTGGCGTGTTTGGCGATACGGGGGGCAAACTTGTAAATGAAACTTTTAAGCGGACACAGACTAACTTTTCCTCTGCCTACGATCGCACCAAATACCAAGCGCAAGAATGGGTGGATCGATTTGCGACGCAAGGGCTTCCGGTTGTGAGTCTTCTGCCGTCTGGGATTTTTGGGGCGGACGATCCCCATTTTGGCCCCGTGATGCAACAATTTCTCAAAGGACGGCTAAAGGTGTGGGCAGGAGGCGATCGCATTACCGGCATTGTCCATGTGGACGACTTAGCTGCGGCGATGATTCTAGCAGCAGCAAAAAGCAAACCTGGAGAACACTACATTATTTCTGCTGGTGAGCTGACTACCCGCGAAATGTTCGAGATTTTCAGTCAGGAAACCAATATTCCTGTCCCCGCCGAAGCTCCTAAGCCGGTCGTGAGATTTTTGGGAAATTTACTCGATCCAGTCGGACGCCTTTTCAAATGGCAGCCACCCCTCAGTCGGGAGCGCGTTCACTACATTTACGACCGCTGCGTCCGGGTAGATGCCACCAAAGCCTTTCAGGAACTCGGTTGGCATCCCCGCTCAGTATCAGAAACCTTGCGTGAGATTGTCCAAACCATGCAAGCAGCATCGTGAATGTTGCCCAATTTACACTATTCTTTCTTGAGAACCCCATCTTCCAGATAAGCGACTCGGTCGGCGACATCGACAATCCGAGGATCGTGCGTCACCATCAGCACCGTACAGCCGCCTTCCTTCGCTAGCTGGCGCAGTAACTCAATTACGGTATGCCCGCTATGGGAGTCTAAGGCAGCGGTTGGCTCATCTGCCATAATCAATTGGGGATTGCCTGCTAAAGCACGAGCGATCGCTACCCGCTGTTTTTGTCCGCCAGACAAATCACCCGGCTTCTGGTTCGCTTTATCCCCTAATCCCACCTGTTCCAACAAAACTTTTGCTTGCTGTCGGGCGACCCTATCCCAAATGCCTTTAACATTCAGCACGATTTCAATATTTTCAGATGCTGTCAGTGCCCCGAACAGGTTGAAACCCTGAAAAATAAAGCCGATATTGTGTAGTCGGAACCGTGCTAGCTTTGCCCTAGACATTCCTGTAATCTCGTCTCCGAGTAAGTACACCTTTCCAGCAGAGGGTGTCAGCAGCCCAGCTAAGATTGACAGCAGAGTGGTTTTTCCCGATCCAGACGGCCCCATCAAGAGCTGGATATCGCCCCTACAGATTTCTAAGTCAATCCCTTTAAGAACTTGATAAGACTGTCGCCCTGAAGGGAATGCCATCTCTACCCCTTTGGCAACAATCGCTCCCATTTGACGATTATTAAATTCTCTTGCGGTAGAATCATCCTGGATTCGGCTCTTTTTAAACACAGTAGAGTTAATTTGAGAAGCACTTATCCGTTTAAGTCTTTAGCCTAACTTTTGGTCAAACTTGCAAGTAATCGTAAATCTTTTCTTATGGTTTCACTAGCTCGGAAGCACTTGCTCGAAGACATTCCTCGTTTACTTGTGGCTCAGGCAGGGATTATGTTTGCCGTTAGCCTGGTAACAATTCAAACGGGGATTTTCAATGGCTTTAGTCGCTCCGCTGCTAAATTAATTGACAATTCCCAAGCCGATATTTGGGTGGCATCAAAGAGTATGGTGTACCTTGATCTGACGCTGCCAATCCCCCAGGCGCACGTCGTTCTGGCTCAAGAGGTGGCAGGCGTAGAGCGAGCCGAAGCACTCATTGCTAGGGGTTCCGTATGGCGTCATCCCTCAGGTGAGATTGCTCCAGTGAGAGTCATCGGATTTAACCCAAACGGACAATTGTTTGTACCAACAAATATCACACAAGGAAGTGTGAGTGCCCTAAAAGAACCTTACACCGTAATGGTGGATGTAACTAACTTGGACTCCCTAAAGGTACGAAAGATAGGTGATGTCGCTGAAGTAGGTACTTTACCAGCTCGGTTAGTTGGCTTCACCCAAAGAAATCGTTCAATTGCATCGAATGCTTATATGTTTACCTCATTGGAGAGTGCCAATGCTTACTTAAATTCTGGTCAGACTTCTAATTTGTCTTGCCGATTGCAATCGGGATCGAGGGGAATCCAATGTACCAACACTTATGAGAAGCTCGATCCCACTGCTACTTCTGTACCCAAACCGTTAGCCGCATCAGACCCCATCACTTATGTCTTGATTCAAGCCAAGCCGGGTCAGGATTTAGAGGTACTTAAACAAAGACTAGAAGCCACCTTACCCGATACCCGTGCGTACACTCACGCCGAAATGATTGAAATGACTCAGACTTACTGGCAAAAGCGAACTGGAATTGGGTTCCTTCTGGGTCTTGGTGCAGCGGTGGGGATAATTGTCGGGGCGATCGTTGTTGGTCAGATCCTCTACTCTTCAGTATCCGATCACATCAAAGAATTTGGCACCCTCAAAGCGATGGGCGCATCCGATTGGGTTATCTACTGTGCAATCATCGAACAGGCACTGTGGATGGCAATTCTAGGCTATATTCCCAGCATGGTTCTTTGCTTAGGAGTGGTAGCCTGGACATTTTCCAGTCAGGGAATCATCATTTTAATCACTCCGGCAACTGCGATCGCTGCCTTGGGAATCACGGTTGTCATGTGCGTCGGTTCTGCCATCTTTGCCATTCAAAAAGTCACTCGTGTCGATCCCGCGATCGTTTTCAAGGCGTAATTCCTAGAACCGTTAACCTGACCATAGCAGCTACGCCGTCTGTTGCCGTCCTCGCTTCGCACGCTTAATTAACGATAAAAATACGAAAATTGCAGTTGCCCATCTAACTCTTTGATCCGCTGTTTAGCCTTATAAAATTCTTGGCAGTAATATTCTCTTTTTTTAGGGTCGATAGAGGTGTCGGGGTTTTTCCATAAATCCAAAAAGCGGCGGGCGATGTTTTCACACATTACCCGTTCCATACAAGCGGCAGCTGATTTAATCAATTCAGGAGAAAGAATATCTTGCTGTGTATTCTCGTCGAGATGAAACAGTGGAGATACCTGAGCCAAATCGTCAGGAAACTCAATCAACAAGTTTTGTAGGGAAGATATCAGTTCTGGCGCTTCTATTCTAGATGCCTCAGAATGCCTTTGTATATCTAAAATTTTTAGCCATAAAAATCGGTAGTGGGGAAGGCTAAAGAACAAATCTCGTTCTTCTAACACATCAATAACTGCCTGCCGATATTCGGGGCAATGGACGTAAAAGCGCAGGAGTAAAGCTTCTGATCGTTCTAAAAGACTGCGTTCAGAAGAACCCGGTACAGATGCTTGTTGGCGTTTATTATTGCTACCAGTACGGCGCGACTGGGAACGTTTATTCTGTTTGGGCTGACTCTGCTTAAGAAGATTGTTAATTAGCAGCGGCACTTGTAGGGAATTATCTTGATTGAGGAGTTCTTCCCAGTGACGAACAACTTTATTGAGAAGATTATCTGATAACAACCCCACCCGCCGAGAATCGCCCTGACTCAGGATTTCCGCACAGTGATTGATGTAGTAAGTAATTTGATCGTCGTTGGTGAGGTTGTTGAGTAACTTCACCAATTCTCCTGTAACTTGCTGAAATTGATCTGCTTGTTTGAGGCTTTTTCCGACTAAGATTTGCTGAATCTGCCAATCAAGCCACAGCGGGGCATTGAGCAGCAGTTCCCGATAGGTTTGAGTGCCACCTTTGCGGATAAATTCGTCGGCATCTTTCCCATCTGGAAGGTTGAGAATTCGGAGATTAACTTGCCCTTGGTAAGCGAGATTGGCAATTTCTCCAATCGCTCGTTGAGTTGCTTTTGTCCCTGCGGCGTCGGCGTCGAAGTTGAAGATAATCTGCTTAGATTCGGTGTATCGCAGCAGCAGCCGCACTTGTTCTAAGCTGAGGGCGGTGCCAAGAGAAGCGACGACGTTAGAAATGCCTGCTGCATGGAGTGCGATCGCATCAAAATATCCCTCTACCACGACGGCTTGATCCTGCTTGCCAATCGCGTCACGAGCTTTATCCAAAGCAAATAAAGTTTTGCCTTTATGAAATAACTCAGTTTCGGGGGAATTAAGATACTTGGGTTGCTCATCCCCCAAGGTTCTACCGCCAAAGGCAATGACGCGCCCTTGACTGTCGTGGATCGGAATCATCAAGCGATCGCGGAATCGATCTACATAACCGCCGCCCGTCTTCCGAGGAACAATCAACCCCGCTTGTTCTACCAACTGCACCGGGTGGTGTTTCTGTTCCACCAAGTAGCGATAGAGGGTTTCCCAACCCGCTGGTGCATAGCCTAGATGAAATTGTTGGATGGTTTCTTCCGAGAGTTGCCGCTTCGAGCGTAAATACTCTAAAGCCACCTCTCCTTGAGCTTGCCGGAGGGCGTGCTGATAAAAGCTTGCAGTCACTGCCAAAATCTCATGCAGCTGCTCTCGCAGCGTAATTTGGCGCTGCAATTCCTGTCGCTGTTCTGGTTCCAGCATCTGCACCGGAACTTGATAGCGCCGCGCCAAATCCAGCACGACTTCGCCCAGAGAACGCTTAGAATGTTCCTTCAGGAAGGTAATTACATTTCCCCCAGCTTGACAGCCAAAGCAGTAATACATCTGCTTGCTGGAACTGACACTAAAACTAGGGCTTTTTTCCTCATGAAAAGGGCACAAACCCACAAAATCTTTGCCCTGCTTCCGCAATAGGACGTATTCCGAGATGACATCTACAATGTCAGCCCGTTGCTTTACTTCCTCAATCGTGTCTGGATGCAGCCGGGGAATTTGCACAGCTTAGTTTTTTGTATTGAGAGAACCAATTGTGATTGGTGTTTTTTTCTAAACAAAGACAAAGGGGTCTTCCTAGTAATGTTCTAAGCTGGTACTAAGATAACTCTTGGCACCCATTCATCTTGCTAAAACTGAATCGCTAATCATCATTGTATTGGGATTACACTCAGGGTTGCACGCTACCAAAATTCTCAATCAACCTAGCGATATAGAGGATAAACCGGGCAGTGCTTAACTTTTTTCCTAGACGCCAAAGCGCGATCGCCAAAGCTGTCGCTACATTGGAAGCTTATGGGGTTAAACCAGCAGTACGGCAGCATCTGACAGCATTTTTGCAGGAAAGCGACAGCCGAGAACTCTACCATGCTAACCCCCGCCGAATTGCCGAACGATTGCACTTAAGCGAACGGGAGGCGCTGCGAGTTTTAGTCACTGCTCTGAAAGAAGGCATCCTATCTCTCAACTGGGACATTCAATGTCCCATGTGTCGGGGCATCGACTTCAATCCGAAAAGTCTGTACGATCTGCGAACAAACCATACCTGCCCACAGTGTCACACTGTCCACGCCACTGATGCTGATGAGCAGGTGCGGATTACGTTTAGTATTGATGAACGATTGCGCCGCTTGGGAAGGGACGCGGACGATCCGAATTTCCGCGCTAAAGTCGATGCTCAATATGGGGTAGTTTCCGGACACCAGATGCTGACGCTGCAAACTTTCCGCGACTTTTTTCCCCGCGAGACGATTCCGCCTAATGAGAGTTTAACGATTCGGCGGGTAGCAATTTTATTTTCGGATCTGGCTGGTTCGACGGCACTCTACGCAAGGCGAGGAGATTCACGGGCTTATCATCTGGTACGCCGACACTTCGATCTGCTGTTTCAGGTAGTAGATTCCCACAATGGTGTGGTTGTCAAGACGATTGGGGATGCGGTGATGGCAGCATTCACTGCGCCTGCTGATGCGACGAGAAGCGCGATCGCCATGCACCAGCAGATGGAAGCTTTGAATCAACAGTTGCAACTAACAGCAGAAGATCGGCTCATCCTCAAAATTGGCATTGATGTCGGCCCTTGTATTAGTGTCACCCTAAACGAGCGGCTTGACTACTTCGGCACGACGGTGAATACAGCAGCACGGGTGCAGGCGACAAGCCAAGGAAACGACATTGCTTGTACCGAAACTGTACTCATGGACACTGACGCTGCCAGTGCTGTCAAGGATTGCCCCCGGCGGGGTAACGCAATGAATCTTAAAGGATTGGATGCACCGATTCTGGTTTATCGGATTGAGTTAATGAAGGCAATTTGCAGCAAAGCAAGTGATGTCTGAACTTTTCTCTCTCCGAACTCAAAGGAGTAGCGGGAGCAATTTTTACATTGACGATGTCAATGTATTTTTCTTATAAATTTTATTTTTCTGTTAACTCGCTTTCCGGAAATATTATTATTTTTTTTAGCCTTGCATTCTTCGATAGCCATCTTTAAAAAAAACGGCTAAGATTTATTAGAGCAAAAGCAAAACAACTGATTTTTAACAGTTCCTCACGCTCTGGACGCGAATTTTTTGGACGATGAACATAAAGATTGCGATGCTTACAAAGTTTTATACTTTTAGTTGCAAATTGTGATTATTTAACACTGATAGACCCAGTTGATGTAAGATGTGGAACTTGCTAAGAAAGTCTCTGGAAAATCAGCAGCTTTAAACTGAAGATAATCACGGCGTACCGACAACTGAGTAGAAGTCCTCTGGGTTAACTTCCCTGAAGCCAACGGGTGAATCTAAGAAAACTTCCCTTCCTTTACTGAGTCTTCTAAACCTTGATAAATGCGTAATTATCCGGTGGGCAGATAGGTCACTCAGTATGTTATTCAGTTAAGTTTGAAGTAAAAAATTCATAACTCACGACGAAAACCATGAAAGCAGCTAATAGCCGTCAACCTTCCTCCGTTGCCTCCAAAATCCTCAAGTTGGTCGGAGTGATCCTAATTGTGTCCTCACTGGTTGACTATGCGGTTTTTCTAATTCCGCCAAATAGACCTAGTGGCGTGGACGATCCACAGTGGCGGCTGAACTTCCTACAGTGGCAACAGGGCGTTACAGGGCAGCTAATTGACAGAGGGGTGATTCCAATGGTAGGTCTGGCGCTGCTGTTCGCTGGATATTGGATTGACAATAACTCTGGAGTAGCTCGAAAAGGGTGGGAAGATATAGTAAGAATCGGAGCGTTGATACTCTCTGTTATTTTAGGTTTGAGCTTCCTGCTGCCAGTTCCCTTACTGAACATCAATAGCCTGCGTCTGCTGAACCAGGAAGCGCTCGCCCGAATTAACCAAAGAGCCACTCAAGTTGAAACTCAAATCGCCAGCCAGTCAGCCCAAGTTACCGCCTTGCTTGAAGATAGTAAGAAGCTTGCGGAACTAGATCAGGCGCTCAAGAGCGGTCAAGTTCAAGGGGAGCAACAGGCGAGATTGCAAGCACTCAAAGATCAACTACAAAAGTTAAAGCAAGACCCAAAAGCTTTGAACGCACAAGTCGATGCAGCTAAAACCCAAGTTCGAGGCGGCAAACTAGAAGCCCAAAAACAAGCTCAAGGCGAGTTATTGAAGACGAGTATCCGGAATGGTCTGAGCAGTTTACTCTTAGCGATTGGCTACCTTAGCATTGCGGCACTGGGGTTGACAGGTTCGGGAGGAAGCCGTCGGAAAGCTCAGGCGCGGTAAGAAATCGCGAGTTGTGAGGGGTTAGGGGTTCAGTTGCCGAAAAAGCTGTAGGCTTTCCCCTCGGCGAAGTGGTGGCGAAGCTGCTGCCTGTTGAGTAGGCTAGGATGAAGGCTGCAATTTCTCATCCTTCATCCGGCGAAGAAAGCATCCACGAACAGACTTCTACTCTTTGAAGTCACAACGCCCCAAGGAACCCAACGCGATTGGGATTTCCCTTTCTGAAGTGCATCCTAAAGCAGGGATTGGTTATTTCCTCTCACGAACGGCATCGCATGTTTTCAATTTACATCCTGACCTATAACGAAGAAATTGATATTGCCGCTTGTATTGAGTCGGCAATGTTATCGGATGATGTGATTGTGGTGGATTCGTACAGTAGCGATCGCACCCTCGAAATCGCCAGTCGCTACGATGTGCGCATTGTGAAGCATCGGTTTGAAAGTCACGGACGACAAAGAACCTGGATGCTTCAAGAAGTCCCCGCCAAACACGAATGGATTTATATCCTCGAAGCTGATGAGCGGATGACAAAAGAGCTGTTTCAGGAATGCCTGGAAGCAATTAAAACGACTGAATATGTCGGCTACTATGCAGCAGAGCGCGTCATGTTCATGGGCAGTTGGATTCGCCGCAGCACCCAATATCCCCGCTACCAGATGCGTCTGTTAAAACCGGGCAAAGTCTGGTTTAGCGACTACGGTCATACCGAACGGGAAGTTTGCGAAGGAGCTACCAGCTTCTTGAAAGAAACCTATCCCCACTACACCTGTAGTAAGGGATTGAGTCGCTGGATCGACAAGCACAACCGCTACTCTACAGACGAAGCCGTTGAAACCCTGCGCCAGTTAGACAAAGGAAGTGTCAACTGGCGAGAATTATTCTTGGGTCGTTCGGAAGTAGAAAAACGCCGCGCCCTCAAAGATTTGTCTTTAAGGCTGCCCTTCCGTCCGCTCGTGCGCTTCGTATATATGTATTTCTTTCTGGGTGGCTTTCTGGACGGGCGAGGAGGATTTGCCTGGTGTACTTTGCAGGCATTCTATGAATATCTCATCTTACTCAAGGTCTGGGAGCTTAAGCATCTTCCCCAGTCCCCGCTGGATGACCCAAGTCAGCCAATTCCTCCAGACGATACGAATGTGGATGCGACGACAGTCAGTTCCTCTCCTCGATAAAGGTAACGGACTTGTAAATGCTAAAGTGTAAAGTGTGATACTAGATCCCTGGGGAGTTGCAACAATTCTTCACAAGTCTTACAAATAAAGATAGAAAAGAAACAATTCCAGAATCAAACCTACGCTGTTGCGGCAGGTAAGTCATGCATGAAGGAGCAGCAATCTTTTAGAGAATGCCCGGTTCCAATTTTGCAGGCGTGTCTTCTGGGGTTGATTGACGAACTTTTTCAGCCAACACTCACCGAGTGAGATTGGTATCCCGATATAAAGAAAGCACCGCCAGTTGTAAGGAGATTGGGCAATCTGTGATCCAACGCTTCAAGCAGGACTTAAAGAATGACCTGATTGCAGGTCTCCTGGTTGTCATTCCTTTGGCTACCACAATCTGGCTGACAATTACAATTGCCAGCTGGGTGATCAACTTTTTGACCCGCATTCCAAAGCAGGTAAATCCCTTCGATGGCCTGCATCCCATCCTGGTGAATGTCCTAAATCTGCTGGTGGGACTGGCAGTTCCATTGCTGTGTATTATGCTGATTGGCTTAATGGCACGCAATATTGCCGGACGGTGGCTTCTAGATTTTGGGGAGCGACTGTTGCAAGCGATTCCATTAGCCGGATCGGTTTATAAAACGCTCAAACAGTTACTAGAAACGATTCTAAGGGATACAAACGGCAAGTTTCGCCGCGTCGTTTTGGTAGAGTATCCTCGTCGAGGAGTCTGGGCGATCGCTTTTGTTACAGGTGTGATGAGCAGCGAAATTCAATGTCAGATGACTCGTCCCATGCTCAGCGTTTTTATTCCAACCACGCCCAACCCAACCACTGGCTGGTATGCGGTTGTCCCGGAAGAAGAAGTGCTGAACCTCTCCATGTCGATTGAAGATGCCTTCAAGGTCGTGGTTTCGGGAGGAATTGTCAGTCCCAATCCCTTACCCTTAGTGCCGGTTCCAACTGGTAGCGATCGCCAACTAGAACCCCTGGTTTCTGAAGGAAGATGGCAGGTTTTACCTACAGAGGAAGATTAAAAAATCACGAGGGAATGAGTAATCGGTAATCGGTAATCGGTAATTGTTAGTAGTTATTAGTCCTTGGTTCGTTACTACTGGCTAATGACCAATGACGAATGAGCTTTTGACCAACGACCGATTACCGATTACCCATTCCCGATTACCCATTAGAATTTGTCATGCAAAACCGCCAACCCCGCCGAATTGCCCGTGAATTAGCTCTCCTCAGCCTTAGCCAGCTTAGTGGGACTGTAGAACGACTGGCGACCCAGCAAATATCCAGCTTAGTCACTGCTGCCATCCGCGCCCTCAGCTCTGAAGTTCAAGAGACTTTAGAAGTTGCCGCAGCAGAAGTTCAACGCTCCAGCGAGCGCTTGCTCAGTAGCGAAACCCGCGCCTCGGATGTTCAGAGTGCAAAGGCGATGATCAACGAAGCCATTGAGCTAACTCAGGCAGCCATCAACCGTGTGGGAACTGCGCTAGAACTGCCAGAATTTATTCAACTGTCAAACCAGCAGGAAGTTCGCGCCTACGCCTTAGAAATTATTACCAAAGTCAACGCCAAGCGGGAAGAGATCGATCAACAGCTCGACGAAGCAATGGTGAATTGGCAGTTAAACCGCCTGCCTCGGATTGACCGAGATATCTTGCGGGTGGCAGTGGTAGAAATTATGTATATTGGCGTGCCAGACAGAGTTGCCGTCAATGAAGCGATAGAGTTAGCTAAACGGTACAGTGATGAAGAAGGGCATCGGTTTATTCAAGGCGTCCTGCGCCGAGTCACTGACCAGCTTAAGGCTCAATCGCCCACGACGTAGAAAAGTTCTCTATAGTTAGTAGCAGTAATAGCTCCTGAATTGCTGCTGAGTTTTGTAGGTGCAATGGTTTTTAATTGGTTCCGTCGTCAGTTTAGCGATAAAACAAGTGATTCCCAAGTTGAACGGGAAAAAACCGATGTAGAGACGCCAGATATTGCGTCTCTACAACCGGAAGCCGAAACCCAAACGTCAGAATCAACAACAGAGGCTCAGTCACAGCAGGTTGCTGAAGACCTGCTCAGCTACGCTAAGGCAGCCTACAAAAATATTCAGCAAAAACAGCAACAATCCCAGGTGGAAACGGCTCCAGCGGTAACTGAGTCACCCGCCACTTCGGCAGCGGAACCCAGCAAATTAGAGACTGTTGCAGAAACGACAGAAGTAGAAACGGCAGAAGTCAACGTGGAGGCTGAAACGGCTCAATCAGTTGAAGCACCCGCGACAACGACGGTTGAAGCTGAGGCACCGGAAACTTCTGAAACTCCGACACTGGCAGAAGCATCCCCGGTAGAAACAGCCCAAGAAACAGAAGCAGAACCGACTCAAACGCCTGAACCTGTAGTCGAGGCAGAAGCACCGACAACAGATGAGTTTGGGGAGCCAGAAGTCGCGACAGCGATCGCCCAAACCGGGATTGATTTAGAAGCCGCCCCCCCAGAATTAGAGGCAGAGGAACCAGAGGTCAAGACAGCGATCGCCGAAACCGGCGTCGATTTAGAAGCTGTACCCTCAGAGGCATCACCAGAGCCAGCAGCGACTGAATCCCAGACAGATGAGACTGCCACTACCCCGGTGCCTTTCTGGGCACGGGAAGACCGACAGGCGCGGCTAGAACGCCTCAAGGCAACAGCGATAGAGACGCAAGAACCAGAACCTGTCAGGGCACCCGTGCAGCCAGCCGCGGCAACCGTAGAGACTGGATCGATACCCGGGCTTACCTTCGATGAGGGCTTCATGTGGTCAGCGCAAGTGCTGGCAGCTCAAGGGCGTCGGGTGGAGGATGTTTCAATTGAAGAAATTACTTGGCTGAAGCGGCTGCGGCAAGGCTTGGATAAAACTCGTCGCAGCTTGATCAACCGACTGAAGGCAATTGTCGGTCAAGGGCCGTTGAATCAAGACGCGGTGATGGAGATTGAGGCGCTGCTGTTGCAGGCAGATGCTGGCGTTGAGGCGACAGACTCTATCATCAATACGCTCCAAAAGAGGCTGCGAGATGAGGTGTTACCGCCAGAACAAGCGATCGCCTACCTCAAGCAAATCTTGCGCGACTTACTCGACCAACCCATTCAGGAATCCTACAGCCCCACCTTTGTCCCGACAAAAGACACCCTGAATATCTGGCTGATGACTGGGGTGAATGGTGCAGGTAAAACAACTACGATTGGCAAAATTTCCCATTTAGCCCAAAAATCCGGCTATAACTGCTTAATTGGCGCTGCCGATACGTTCCGAGCTGCTGCTGTAGAACAGGTCAAGATTTGGGGACAGCGCAGTGGCGTTGAGGTGATCGCCAACCCAGGGCAGAATACCGATCCGGCTGCTGTTGTGTTTGACGCGATCGCGGCAGCCCAGGCACGGGGTACAGAATTACTCCTCATCGACACCGCAGGGCGTCTCCAGAACAAGAAAAATCTGATGGACGAACTGAGCAAAATCCGCCGTATTGTCGATAAAAAAGCTCCCGACGCCCAAGTAGAAGCCCTCTTGGTGCTTGATGCTACCCTCGGTCAAAATGGCTTACGTCAAGCACAAGTCTTCTCAGAAGCCGCAAAACTCAGCGGCGTCGTCTTGACAAAACTAGATGGAACGGCAAAGGGAGGCGTGGCTCTAGCCGTAGTGCAACAGCTTGGCTTGCCCATCCGCTTCATCGGTGCGGGGGAAGGGATAGAAGATTTACGTCCCTTTTCTAGCTACGAATTTGTAGAAGCCCTGCTGAGTGGCTGATAGTCTGCTAACCTAATTTTTTAGCTTGAAAAACCCGTTTTCTCGAAGAAAACGGGTTTTTGATTTGTCAGCAAATTTGTGTATGAAAACCGATAGCCCCGAATATCTAGATAAACAGGTTTTTACCGACAGCCTAAAGATTCGCGAGTTACCACTTTCGTCTTTGAATTAACACCTGTTGCTCTGGCACACAGTTTTTTTACTTGGACACCATCTAAAATCGCATTAGTAAAATCGGAACCTGTAATGTCCGCATCGTTAAAGCGCGATCGCAACATCATCGCGTCTTCAAACACTGCATCAGTTAAATCTGCATTCGTGAAGTCAGCTAAATAGGCGATTCCATTGGTAAAGTCTGCTCCATGTAGATTCGCCTTGCTCAACACTGAACCATTAAACACCACACCCCGTAAGTCGGCATTGCTAAAGTTAATATTTTCCAGGTTGGCATTGGAAAACTCAATTGCTTGTAAGTTTTGACCGGAGAAATCCTTACCCGTAAGTTCCCCTTGACTAGCTGAACGGGAAATGGAAGAAGAGCTAGCGGCGAGTGCTGAAGGGGAAAAACAGATAAGCACGAGTGCTAAAACCAATGCTGTTAGTCGGAGAAAATGCTTCATACTAGATCGATTTTTCACGAGCCGCTTGAAAAACTACAACGATGTTTCGAGAACAGTCAAGTTCGCGACAATTAGATTAATCATGCCATGACTGGCTCAATGCTAGGTGATTGGATATTAGAGTTCCCGATCAGGCATTTTAAGTTCGGATTTACTCAGCAAATGGCAGCGTTGCGGTTCAATTTCAAATTTTTGAACAAAAATTTCAGGTGAGGTTGACTCAACTTATGCCATTTTGGATGTTGGATTGACCGAAGCAATCTAGCAGGTATTTTTCGTGGTTAGAAATTATGCAAGTTCAAAGCCCAATGGTTTAAGGAGGTCGCGCCGCCGAAAAAGGAAGGGGATTCATACCTGGTTCATTTCTTTGCTCTGTTTGGGGCTAGCGATCGCGTTCTCCATTTATTCTCCCCAGTTTAGAACCAACTCCCCGCCTTCTGTAGCTTCCACTGAATTGCGGGGCGTTTGGTTGACCAATGTTGCGAGTTCCGTGCTATTTATGCCCTGGGGAGTCAACCGGGCGATGCACCAGTTATCTCAACTACATTTCAATACCGTCTACCCTGTAGTCTGGAATCGGGGACACACTTTTTACCCCAGCACTGTGGCAAGACGGAAGACGGGTCGCCCTCAAGACCAAGGGTTAGAGCTTCTGGGGCTGGGGCGAGATGTCCTGGCTGAGATAATCAAGCAGGGAAATCGACAGCAAATTCGAGTGATTCCTTGGTTTGAGTATGGTTTTATGGCTCCTGCGAGTTCAGAACTGGCGAAGCGCCACCCAGACTGGATCTCACTTCGTCAGGACGGCACCAAGAATATCTTGCCGGAGATTTTGGAACAGGGCTTGCGCGACCCGGCAAAGCCAAATGTTCAGCTTTCTTCTCGAAAAATAGAACAATTTATCCGCAACCATTTTGCCAGGAAAGTCGTGTGGCTCAACCCCCTGCATCCAGAAGTGCAGCAGTTTATCCTAAATCTGATAGTTGAAGTCGTCACTGAGTATGATGTAGCTGGCATTCAGATGGACGATCACTTTGGTTTACCAGTTGAGTTTGGCTACGACCCTTTTACAGTCGAGCTTTATCAGCAAGAACACCAGGGTAAAAGCCCTCCCACCAACCCCAAAGATGCTGAGTGGATGAGCTGGAGAGCAAACAAGATTACTGATTTTATGCAGCGCCTCTTTCAGTCTATTAAGTCTGTCAAACCTGGCTGCTTGGTGTCTTTGTCTCCTAACCCCTACTCTTTTGCTTACAGATTCTATCTTCAAGATTGGCAGACTTGGGTACAACGGGGTTTGGTGGAGGAGTTGGTACTGCAAGTGTATCGAGATGACCTAAAAAGTTTTTTGGCTGAATTGTCGCAACCCTCTGTGCAGATGGCGCGTCGTCAGATTCCAGTGGGTGTCGGGATCTTATCAGGCTTAGTGAGTCGTCCGGTTGACATGAAGCAGATTCAGCAGCAAGTTCAGGCGGTGCGCGATCGCGGTTTTAGTGGGGTATCCTTCTTCTACTGGGAAAGCTTGTGGGGTTATATGTCTCCAGAGCCACCAAAGCGACGCCGAGAGGCATTCCGGGCACTTTTTCCTGCCAGCGCTACACGACCCCAGGTTTTGCCATCCGGTAATCGGTGATGAACAATTAGCAATTAGCCATCCGCAATTAGCAATGACCAATGACCAATCGCCGATTACCAATTACTACATTTTTTGGTTCCAGTGGGTATCTGTCACCCTCGTAGGATTTTTAGTCAGTTTGTTGTGGATTGAGGTGGGTGAAAGACCCGATATTGGCGTTGTAGAGGGTGCAATCGGCGGGGTTGCGGTTGGTTTGGCACAAGCGTTAGTTCTCAGACAACGAGTTGAGGTGGGCAAAGGGATGCCAAATGCGATCGCGGGTTGGTGGGTACTCACCAGCGTATTGAGTTGGGGGTTCATTGGCGGCAGTGGTATCGGAGCCATCGGCTGGGTGGCACCCAGAACGTTACTATTTGAAGCCAGGATGATCTTTGGAATCCTTAATGGAGCACTGGCAGGCGCTTTGCTGGGGCTGCTGCAAGGGCTTGTCCTGTTTGAGCAGGTGCAAAAGGCCTGGATATGGATCTTGGTCAGTTCTGTCAGCTGGGCAATGGGGCTAGGGATGGGTTGGGCTGTTGGCGGACTGTTGCGCGAAGCGACGCGCTTATTCGTTAGTGAGGTAGTCGGTTTAGCCGTGGCATGGCTTGTCGTTGCTGCGATTACAGGCGTTGCCCTGATTGGGTTGCTACGCTTTAAACCTGGCTGAGTTTTCTAGAATCTGTATCCGTAGATTAAATAATTAAAAGCGCTTAACTTAACTTTTTTTGCTTTCTTTCGTTTCTCAAAAGTGCCTACTAAATGTTGGTAATCTAATACTAGGAAGAAAGTAGTTTTTATCAGCAACTACAGCAGGTTGCGACGTAATGAAGTACAACCTGCTGTGAATTTTCAACCTACACACGCGCTCTTTCAACTGGCACAGGCAATAATTTTGGCTCTCCTGAATTGAAACGTCAGTGTTGAGACACTTTTATAACAATTCAATTGAGTATAGCGCTCTTCTGTCACTCTAGGCAGCAGAAAATAGGGAATCTTGCATTTGTAGGGGGATAGGAACTGCACCGTGAAAGTAATTCATAAGCGCAATCAAGCGTGAAAATCCCAAAGATAGAGCCGGGATTGGAAAGACTTTGAGCCAAGGTCGAATCAGGTTAAATAGGGCAAAGGGTTGCAGGATTAAACGAAGATTATTTAACAAATTCTTCCA